>SXHS01000208.1 GCA_005773145.1 Planctomycetaceae bacterium
TGCTGTGACGCCCATGTCCCGCAGGGGCTTCAGCACCCGCTCCATCGGCCGCGAGGACAAAGACGCATCGCCAATGAAGCGTGCAGACACGTCGTGCCCGCCGACCAGCCCCATCATCAAGGGCTCAGTGCCGGCCTCCGCCAGATTTCGTGATACTGTAAATACGACGATAACGGGCGTAAAATCCGCGAGCGCGCTCAGGACATACAGGCACAACTTAACTCGCGGCGACATCACGTAACGATCATATTGGGAGCGGTGAGGCAGCACTCAGCCGTCGTAGCGGATCTCGAGTATCTCGAAGTTGATCACACCTTTGGGGACGGAAATTTTGACCTTGTCACCAATCTTAGCCCCCACGAGGCCTTGGCCGATCGGGCTGGTGACCATGATCTTGCCTTGATCGTAGTCTTCCTCCCCGGCGCCGACCAACGTGAAGGTTTCCTCGTCGTCGATGTCCAAATCCTTCACCACGACGGTCGCCCCGAAGGCCACCTGATCCTTGGGCAACTTGGACGTGTCGATGATGGAGGCTCGACCGAGCTTGTCCTTGAGTTGGTTGATCTTGGCCTGGAGCATCCCCTGGGTCTCGCGAGCGCCGTGGTATTCGGCGTTCTCACTCAAATCCCCCTCGTCACGCGCAGCCGCCACGCGTGCCGTGACTTTTGGCATTTCCGTCTGTTCCAGATATTCCAGTTCCGCTTTGATCTTGCTGTAACCATCGCGGGTCATGGGAATACGATCCGACATAATGACTTACCCTCCGAATGGCCTAGTATCTTCCAATAGGTAGAGGATGCGGCCACAGCTCTTACAAAATACCACTCGTCCCAGTTTTAGTTCGTTGATCGACTGAGGCGTGACGCGTTGATAACACCCCCCACAACAATCACCTTCCAAGGCAGCGAGCGCTTCTTCTCCGCGTCCCTTAACGGCTCGATCGTAGTCCGCACGCGATTCCGCTGGCACATCGCGTTCCGTGGAAGAAAGCTCCGCCGACAAACGCGCCACTTCCTGTTCCAAGGACTGTCGTTCCGAGGCCACCCGCTCTCTCTGTTTGTCGAGATCTTGCCGAGCCTGCACGAGGAGGCCCTCGATCTCTATGACCTTCTCTTTTTCGGCCGTGATCTTGTCCAACATTTCCAAGATCTCGTCGGAAAGCACACTATTGGCCTGTTCATCCGCGGCAATCTGCTCCACCAAGGCTTGATACTCGCGATTGCTGCTGCACGCATTCAGTCGTCGCTGGGTGTCCGCGATATGTCCTTCTCGTTGTTTGAGCTGGACTTCCTTCTCATTGCAGAGCACGCGGGTCCGCATGGATCCTTCTTTGGCCACGCGCAATTCTTCCTCGCGTTTGGCGACATTAGCCTCGCCCGCCGCCACGATACGTGGCCCCTGCGCGAGTCGGCCGCGCAAGTCGGCCAACTGACGCAGGATACGATGGAGTTCTCGCAGCGTGACGATGATCGTCATGAACCAATGCCTCTCTGCCAAAAATGGGGAAACGAGCCACCGCCGGACGGAGTGCCCCGCGACCTCGGACCGGCACAACCGGGCACGGCTAGGAAGCGTACCCGCTCGGCGGCCGGCCTCCATGTTACCGTGGGCGTCCGCGCACGAAAAGGCCGCAGAGGTCAGCCAGGACCCCTGCGGCCGTCGAGCGATTGACTCGCCCCTCACGCCGTGACGCGCGACCCCCGGACCTAGAGGTCTCTGCAGTGAAGCGGGCATCGGTTGCACCGGAACATCCCGGCGGCCGGCCGGGTTAACCGGCCGCGCTGCGCAGAAATCCTTCCAAGTGCTTAGCACGGACCGGATTCTGCAACTTACTGACGGCTTTCGCTTCAATTTGCCGCACACGCTCGCGAGTGACCTTGAAGATGCGTCCGACCTCTTCGAGCGTGTAGGTGTAACCGTCCCCCAATCCGTAGCGAAGACGAATGATTTCCCGCTCGCGGTAGGTCAACGTCTTGAGGAGCCGTTCGATTTTTTCCCGCAGGACCCCCACATTGGCGTTCTTCATGGGGTCATCGCTGCTACGATCCTCGACGAATTCACCAAACGAGCAATCATCGCCATCCCCGACCGGCCGGTCCAGGCTGACCGGATGCCGTCCGATATCGAGTACGCGACGTACCTCTTCCAACGGCAGATCGGCGCGCCGGGCGATTTCCTCGGCCGTTGGCTCGCGGCGCGTTTCCTGGAGGAGCGTTTTCTGAATTTTACGCAACTTGGAGAGAACGTCGATCATGTGAACTGGAATGCGAATGGTCCTCGCTTGATCGGCGATGGCCCGCGTGATGGCCTGTCGAATCCACCAGGTTGCATACGTGGAGAACTTGAAGCCGCGTCGGTACTCGTATTTATCAACCGCTCGCATCAATCCGGTGTTTCCCTCTTGGATCAGATCCAGGAAACTCAAGCCGCGGTTCCGGTACTTCTTGGCGATGGAGACAACCAGCCGCAGGTTTCCGCTGGACAACTGGCGTTTGACCGATTCGTACAAACGATACTCAAGTCGCAGGCGTTCGCAGCGACGACGCAAGCTGCGGGGACTCTCCTGTGTCATCACGAGCAGGTCGCGCAGATCACGCCGCAAGTTGGCCGTCTCTTCCTTGCTTGCACCGGTCGATTTAAGCCAGTTCAATCGGTCCAGAGTATTCTCCATCCGAGTGAGGTGCTGCTCGCATTGCTTCATCAACGGCTGGATGCGGCGCGTCCGCAGGCTCATCTCTTCCACTAACTGCAAACACTTTCGACGTCGGCGCAAGAAACGCTGGCGAATCTCGCCACGTTCGCGGGGAGACGTTGATTTGCGAATCAACCGTTGATAGTCACAGCGATTCTCTTCCAGGATATGTTCCAAGCTGCGCAGGTTGTGCGGCATGCGAGCCAGGATTTGTTCCTTGGTCAGTCGCTCCGTCAAGGAGACCTTGATGGTACGATCAAAGGGGAGTTCCGTTCGATGGACCTTGGCCAAAACATCCACCGTGGCCCGCATGGCAAAATGGCAACTGAGCATCGTGCGACGAAACCGCTTGCGCGTCACCTCGATCTTCTTGGCCAAAGAAATTTCCTCGCTACGAGACAGCAGCGGGATATTGGCCATCTGCGACAAGTACATGCGAATCGGGTCATCGCTGGGCTTTGGAGCATCCTCGGTCGTTCCCGGTGCAATGCGCAGTCCGGACGTCAAGGAAGCTTGATTCTCGGGCGAGTCAACTGCCACAGGCGGTGTCTCGACCAACTCGATGCCCTGCTCATCCAGGGCCATGAGAAGATTGTCCAACTTCTCGGGATTCACATCCTCGTCGGGTAGATAGGCATTGACCTCGTCGTAGGTGAGGTACTTTTGTTGCTTGCCTTTTTCGATCAAAGCCTGCAGCTGAACGTCAACGTGATGGGTCGAAGAAAACACGATGCGTGATCCTCCCGCGCTTACCCGCGCGTCAAAGGAGATCGTTTCCTCGGCGAAGTCCACCGCCCCCCCTCATGCGGGTAGGTGAACATGCACCGATCGGTCACGGCGGACTACCCATCCGTGGGTGCCGAAATACCGTGCCGCTTTCGCAAGCGTTGGAAATGCTGCTGTAGGATTGCCAACTCTTGCTGCTCGCTCAGGTGGTCCTGATCCAATTCCGCCAGACGGTGGCGGCGTTGTTCGAGTTCGCGCCGTTGAGCAATACCGTCGAGGAGATCATGGCAACGCATCTCCAGATCGGCAGTACCCTTCGAACGGGCCTCTTCGTCCATTCGGACTAACAACAGTTTGTGCGATGCGTCGTCGATCGCCAATAGCAATTGTTCGAAATCGAGCGATTCGTGACGGTGATGCCGCTCCCGACAGATTTGATATATGGCGATCACGGCCGGATCGATCAAATCGTCCAGCTCAAGGGCCTCCGCGATCGGGCCGAACCGGCTGGGATCCAATAGCAGGATCTCGAGCAATTCGGATTCGAAGGGGCTCAGACGTTCGGCGGAAGCCCCAGCAGACGTGGCGGTGGAAACCATCGGTGTACGGCGGGACGTCGCCGCCATCGATCCACGACGCATCGCGGCGAACCGTCCACGAACTTCCGTGTCCTCCAAATGAAACATGCGTGCCAGACGGGCCAACAACTGCTGTTGTCGTATCTTACGCACCCCCCCGTCCGCATCATCCACTCGCGGCGCCCGCGCCATGATGCGCAAGAGCTCTTCCAGCGCCTGTTGGGAACGATGTGTGTCGCGCAGCAGATCCACACCAACGGTCAACAGCTGAATCTTGTGCTCCAACGCGTCCACGGACGCGTCCAACAAACCTTGAAATGCCTCCGCACCGCGCTGCAAGATGAAATCACAGGGATCGAGCTGGTCGGGAATCGTCACGATCCGCAAGTCCATCGGCTGACCGACAAATAGTTCCAATATTTCACTGGCGCGACGTCGACCGGCCTCATCGCCATCCAAGACCAGAATCACGCGATCGGCACCCAGTCGGCGCAACAGCTGAATATGACGTGGGCCGAGCGCGGTCCCCAATACGGCCGCCACGTTTAGCAGGCCAAACTGCCAAGCAATTACCGCATCCGTATAGCCTTCCACCACCACCAGCTGCTTCTGGCGGGCCAGCGTGTCACGGACCACGTCCAATCCGTACAACAGGTCGCTCTTGGAAAATAGCCGCGTTTCGGGCGAATTGATGTACTTGGCGGGCTGATCGGCGGAGAGTTCCGGGAGAATACGCCCCCCTAACGCCACGGGGCGCCGCTGCGCGTCGCGGATGGGAAAGAGCACGCGTCCCTTGAAGCGATCGTAACAGCGACCACTCTGCGGACTACGGGCTACCAGCCCGACTCCCTCCAATACGGACTCCGAATAAGGGGTACTGCGTGCCCGATCCAACAACCACTGCCATTGGTCGGGTGCAAACCCCAAGCGATATTGGTGAATGCTCTCGAGCGAGATGCCGCGTTCCGTCAGGTAGCCGCGCGCCGACTCGGCTAAGGGGGACTGCAACAGACATTCGTGAAATTGCTGTTCGGCCCAAGCCATGGCCGAGTAGAGCGTTTGCTTCTCAGCCCCGCCGGCCGCCGGGCCGCCGGAGGTCTGCAACTGTATCCCGGCTTGCTCGGCCAATATCTGCAGCGCCTCGCGAAACTCAACCCGTTCGCGTTGCATCACGAAACTAAAAATATCACCGCCAACGTTGCACACCCAACACTTCCAAGTCTGTCGCTCGGGATTGACTTGCAGACTGGGACGTGAATCGTCATGCCAAGGACAGAGACCGACAAACTGCCGACCTTGGCGGCGCAGATCGATATGCTTGCCAACCAGATCGACAATGTCGACCGATTGTTGGATCTGCTCTTTGATTTCCTGCGCCGACGCTCGAGACACCGCAGACTCCTGTCCATTACCCACGCATCATTGCGTTTGGCCCCCCGGCCAACGGACGGTCACCCGAACCAAAACCGGATGAACCTTGGGACGGTCGCGTGCGAACACGGGCTGAAATTATAACCATGTGGCACCGCTCGGTCAACCTTACGAAACCGAGCAGGCAGGATGCCAA
>SXHS01000209.1 GCA_005773145.1 Planctomycetaceae bacterium
ATCAACATTGATGTAGGGATCCAGTTTCTGCATGCGGACGCGTAACCCGCGGCGCTCCAGCAGCATGCCGATGCAGGCGCTCGACAGTCCTTTTCCCAACGAGCTGACAACGCCCCCAGTAACAAAGATATGCTTGGCCATGGCGATTTTGAATTCCTCCTGCTCCCCGTCGCGATTCAGCTCCTGTCAACGTCGATCCACCAGCTACATTATAACCGGCCATGGTCAGCCTCCGACAGCCGGGCAGAATCCGGGGGAAAAGTGGCGACGACGCTCAATCGGGGGTGGTACCGGTTACGTTTTTCCACACGGGGGGGTAGAATGCCTCAGTGTGGCCTCGTCGATTGCCGCAGCGCCGCGTCCGGCACACCAGGCGTTCCCATGGAAAACGAAACCTCCTTTCAATTGTTTGACCGATTTCGCGAGGGCGATGAGCAGGCTGCAGCCTTGCTTTTCGATAGGTACGTATCGCGCTTAACCGCCTTGGCCCGCAGCCGCATGTCGGCTCACTTGGAGCGGCGAGTCGCGGCCGAGGATGTCGTGCAATCGGTCTACGGCAGTTTCTTCGTGCGAGCCCGGGAAGGCCAATACGCCTTGGAGCAAAGTGGCGACCTGTGGCGCCTGTTGGCGGCCATCACGCTAAACAAGGTGTACCGCCAGGCGGAGCGTCACACGGCTGGCAAACGGTCCATCAACGCCGAACGAAGCTTTCAAGCCGACAATGACGCCAGTTTCCTGGCCGCACCGCCCGAGATGCTCGATCGCCAGCCCTCGCCCGACGAAGCAGCCATGGTCAGCGAAAATCTACAACTGCTGATGGAAGACTTCCCCGACCTTCAACGTCAGATGCTGCAACTGCGGCTGCAAGGTTATCTCATCGAAGAGATCGCCGAGCAAGTGGGACGATCGGAGCGATCCGTTCGACGCGTGCTGGACAAGGCACGAGACTGGCTCAAGGCCCGTGCGGCCAGCGATGCTGTGGAGTAGACCGTTTTCCAGTCGGGGCCCTCGCTGACGCTTCGGATTACTCTGTTCTCGGGGCCCTCGCCCCATCATCTCATCGTGTGCCGCGGATTGCGATAGAGTATCTCAGTCAATAACTCGTGTGATCCACGCGGCCCTTGATGTCGTTCCCAGTGCCATTCGGGATGTGTCGGCACCCAGTCGTCGGTCAAGGGCCAGGGATCGAAGGGGGTAAATCCAATGGCACACGCCAACTTCGACGAGTCCATGCTGACGTCCCCCGCGCGGGGTGGCAGCGGGCCGGCTTCATGCCGCAAGCAGCCAAGCAAATGTCGGGGATCGTATCCGCCCACGCGGTTGACGATTTGCGCGATCTGAAAAAGGCTCAACGCCCGTGGCCCGCCCGCATGGTAGAGTCCAGCGAGATGGTTGGCGAGCATGACTTGAAACAGTCGGTTGAGACAATCCGTGTAGGTTGGCGTACGAACCTCATCGAAATACAGCGTCGCCGGCTTATACTGGCGAAATCGGGATTGAATCCAGTCAATGGCTCCCGCATGACCACTGTAGCTAACACCCATCGGCAGTGAGATGCGCAGCACGGCGGCCTCGGGTCGGCCCAGCAGGACCAACTGTTCCCCGGCCACCATGGTGCTTCCATAGACCGTCACGGGATCGGACGTGTGATGCTCGCGATAATTTCCGGCGCCACGACCAGAATACACCAGGTCGATCGAGAGATGCACAAGCCGTGCTGAGCTGGCGTGCATGGCCTCCAGTAGGTTGCGAATGCTGACCACATTGATGCGCCAGGCCATGCGGGGATCCAACTCGCACGACTTGAGCGCGCAATTTCCCGCGCAGTTGAGTACGGAGCGGAACTGGTAGCGTTCAAACAGTCGCTGTAGTCCGGGGCGGTCCTCGGTGTCGCAGGCTACGATCCCCGGCCCTTGCAACGGCCAGTTGCGCTCTTGTCGAATTCCGATCACCTGCCCCGGGTAGCGGCTATGGAAATAGTGGTGAGCATTGAAGCCTGCCACACCCGCCAAGCCCGTGATCAGCAGGGGCAACGGCGGGGGCGGGAGAGGGGGCAAATGGTTTAAGGACCCGTTCATAACACGGGCAGTCTGTCGGAATGAGTCTCCAGTCGTCAATCCCAGTGTAACTTGCCTGCGTCAGTGGCCTATGCCACTGGGGGATTTGACGATGCGAGACTCGGGCGGGATACTGGCGGTGCCGAGGTTCCACGTTTGGGTGCCACGCGTGTGGACTCGGCTCGCAATGAACAGGTACAGTCTGCGAGGACGAGGATGGCCACGCTACGTTTTTTGGGTGCGAATCAGCAGGTGACGGGATCACGTTACGCCGTGACCGTCGGGGACACCACAGTGCTGGTGGATTGCGGCATGTTTCAGGAACGAGAGTTCTTGGAACGCAATTGGCAGCCGAGCCTCATTCCCGTCAGTGGGATTGACGCGATGATCCTGACGCACGCGCATTTGGACCACTGTGGGTTGATCCCGCGCATGGTCAAGGATGGTTTTTCCGGCCCCATCTATTGCACGCGGCCAACCGCCGACCTTACCGAGTTGATCCTGCGTGATTCGGCCGATATCCAGGTGGAAGATGCCAAATACAAGCGCAAACGTCACCGTCGAGAGGGAAGGCAGGCCCCGCACCCCGAATTGCCCCTCTACGACGAATTGGATGTGGATCGCACCCTGCCTCTGCTGCGCCCCGTCCCCTATTCTCGGTCGGTTCCGATCGGCAAGCAGATAAAAGTCACCTTCCACGACGCCGGACATATTTTAGGTTCTGCGTTTCTGGAAGTGAAGATCGTCGAGAACGGCCAGCCGATACGTTTGGTTTTTTCTGGGGACCTCGGCCAGGGCGGAAAACCCCTGTTGCGAGATCCGACACGGATCACGACGGCCGATTATCTGGTGTTGGAATCTACCTATGGGGATCGCGAACACACCGACAAAGGGCCGATTGAATCCCAACTGGCTGAGGCGATCGCGCCCTCCTTGCGTGACGGGGGCAAAGTGGTGATTCCCACCTTCGCGGTAGAACGCGCCCAGGAACTCATGTATCACCTGAGTCGCTTGGTGCACGAGAACCGCATCCCCAACGTGGGTATCTATCTGGACAGTCCGATGGCCATCGATGCCACGGCCTTGTTCCAGAAACACGGCGACGCGCTTGACGCTGAAACCTGGAACCTCATCAATTCCGGGGAAGCGCCGTTACGATTTCCAGGGCTGACGATGGTGCGAACGACGGATCAATCCAAGGCCTTGAATCAGATGCGCGGCCCCGCCATCATCATGGCCACCTCGGGAATGTGTACCGGGGGACGCATCAAGCATCACTTGGCGCAGACCCTGGGGGACTCGCGCAATACTGTTCTCTTTTGCGGCTATCAGGCAGCCGGCACACTGGGACGGCAGATCCTAGAGGGCCAAACAGCCGTGCGCATCCACGGGCGCAGTTGCGATGTGCGGGCTCGCGTGCGTCAATTGTTTGGCTTGTCAGGGCACGCCGATCGCGCGGGCCTGCTTCAATGGCTCACTCCCTTGCAGACTCCGCCGCGTCAGACCTTCTTGACGCATGGGGAAAAAAAGGCGGCGGAGAGTTTGGCCAAGACCATCCAAACCACACTCGGCTGGTCCGTTCAGGTCCCGGCCTATGGGGAAGAAGTGGAGTTGGCGGCCCGGTAATCGGGGTTGGACGGGGGGAGGATTTAATCGCTCACAGTTTCATTGCCGGCCAAGCCGCGTTGTGAAAGACGCCATTCTCGCTGATCCGTTCCCCGTCGACGAAAATTTGGCCACCGTGTCGCAGGTCACACACCATATCCCAATGCAATCCCGACACGTTTGTGCCGCCGGTTTCTGGGTAGGCGGCCCCCACAGCTGCGTGGAACGTACCCCCGATCTTTTCATCGAACAGGGTGTTTTTCGAGTAACGTGTGATGGAGTAATTCGTGCCAATGGCAATCTCACCCAAAACACGAGCTCCGGGATCCTGGTCCAACATGGCGTGCAGGAACGCCTCTCCTTTGCTGGCTCGGGCGGATACGACGCGGCCCTGCCGAAACTCCAGCCGAATGTCCTCGGCCTCGCGGCCGCCGTGTACGGCGGGGAAGCTGAAGCAGACAACGCCATCGGTGGCATCCTCGTGCGGGCCGGTGAAGACCTCGCCATCCGGGAAGTTTTCATGACCATCGCAATTGATCCAGGTACGTCCCGTGATACCCAGACGCAGGTCCGTCCCTTGCGGTCATGCTCATCGCATTCGTTCTGGCGCTCACGCCTACTGCAGACCTCAAAGATCGGGACGAGTTGTTTCCCTCGCTCGGTAACTTCGGCCGCAAGGTCGAAACGCCGAAAGTGGAAAAGGGCGAGAAGCCC
>SXHS01000210.1 GCA_005773145.1 Planctomycetaceae bacterium
CGTCCTGGGCATCCGCCCTCGGCAAATCGAACGGGACAGCAACTACTGCAAACAACGCGAAAAACAGAAACGATCGTTGCATAAGAAAACTCCTGTTGATTTGGGAATGGGACTTGCTGCTTGCGTCTTGACAACCTATGGGCGGGGCCATGGCGACCCTTTGTCGCCTTGCATTTCCTCGCGAAACTCTTCCAGTTGGCGAGCCACGTCGGATAGTCGTTGCTCGAATGTTGATTCATGGGGCGCTGGCGCCACCTGGAAAGGCGTCGCCTGGGCCGACGTGAGCGAATCCACTTCCTGCTGGATCCGTTGAATGTCAGCGTCAAACTGTAACTCCGCGCGCCGAAACGCCGCGTACTCCTCTGGCAGCCGCTCGACGTCGAGTGGAACTTCATCCGTCGGCGGATTGTCCGCGGACTCAGGTCGCACGACTGGCTCGATCAACGGCGACGCCTGCGGACTTGCCACGTCGGAAGGGGCGGATGTGACAAGCAGGTGCTTTATGCCAAACCCTCCCACCGTGACCATCGCAGCTAACACCGCGAGCGTCCGCACAATCGATCGTACCGACGGCGACGCGGCGCGACGCAGCCACCCATCGAACCAAGGCCGCGCACGATCCCACCACGCCGCGTTGGCAGGCGCTCGCAACGACAAGCCTCCTTGCTGCCAGCGGGCCAGCAGGTGGCCCAATTCACGATCGGCGATCTCGGCCGATGCGACACGATCCTCCGGAGTTTTGGCCAACAGACGATCGACGAACTCCGACAACTCCAAGGGCGTCTCTGGATTAACTTGATGCAACGGCCGATGCGGTTCGTGGCAGATCCGCTGCAGCACGGCCATGGCCCCCGACGCACGAAACGGAGGTCGACCGGCAAGCATGAAATAGATCACGGCCCCCAAACTGAAGAGATCGCTGCGATAGTCGATCGCCTCCCCTTGCGCCTGTTCCGGCGACATGTAGTACGGAGTCCCCGCTACGATCCCGGTCCGGGACAACGAGGCGTCGTCGATGGCTCGTGCCAAACCAAAGTCACTCAGTAAGACGCGATCGACATCCCCCTCCAACAGGATATTGGCAGGTTTCACGTCGCGATGCACGAGCCCCTGCGCATGCGCGGCGGCCAGACCGGCGGCCGTCTGCTGAGCAATCCGCAAGATTACCTCCACCGGCAATGCCCCTCGTTCGTCGACGCGTCCTTGCAACGAATGCCCGGCAACGTACTGCATCACCAAATACGGTATCTTTCCATCGGATTCGACGTTGTAGATCGGAATCACATGCGGATGCACCACCGCAGCGGCCGCCTGGGCTTCGCGCGAAAATCGGCGACGCGCCGAAACGTTATGAGCCAAATGAGGTGCAAGCACCTTGATCGCAACGGTGCGATGCAATTCACTATCGTGGGCCTTAAGAACGACCCCCATGCCCCCCGTCCCCACAACCCGTTCGATGTCGTACCTTCCCAGCCGACCCAACAACTCGGGATGGGACGGCGTGGTGAGAAAATCGAGCGCCACAGGCTCTGCATCAACAGCATGGTCTTCCGAAGTCCAGGGTCCCAGTTGCACGATCACCGAACTGCTCTTCGGCCCGTCGCCTATCGCCGGCAATCCTTCATCACTCCAACAAGCGCACGCCTCGTTCCACCACCGGCTATCGACCTGGGTCAATCGCTCCAATTCCCGACGGCAGTCAGGGCAGCTTTCGACATGACGCGAGGCCGCTTGGACCTCGACGCTATCGTCGTCACCGTGCAGCAGCAGGTCTACAAAGTCTGGTTTACAGGGCACCGTCTCGCTCCCATTGCTGAATCTGTTGAATGAGTCGGAGGCGTACGCGACTTCGTGCGATATAAACGGCGTCGACGCTCATGCCGATCTCTGAGGCGACTTCCGGGATCGACCGCGCCGCAATATAGGTCTGCCAGAACGCCTGCCACGTTGTCTCACGAAACGAAGTTCGAACAACGGCTGCCGCAGCGCGAAAGATCTCCTGCCGGTACTCCGCGTCGAGTTCGTTCGTCAACGCATCGGCTTGCGCAATCGATTGCAAGCGCATCCATTGACTGGTCTTACCCGATCCAGCGTCCGGTCGACGCTGGGCGAGCATATTGATGATTTGATTGCGGGCCACTCGAAAGAGCCAAGCTCGAAAGCGGCCTCGCTGCGGATCGACGCGCCAACGCGAGACCGAATGAGCGACGGATACCATGACGTTTTGGACCAGATCGCGGGCGTCGGCGTCCTGCAAGCCACGGCGACGGGCGAAGCGATAGACCAAGGGCTCGTAAATGTCGACGAACTCGGTCCACGCGTCGACGTCCGACAACGTCGGTAACCGCAGGATCAGGCTTTCGCGGGTATCGCCGTTCAAGGGCAAGCCTTTGGAAAAAGGCATTTTTCGTGATGACTGCGAGGAAACCGCTGCCAGCAGCCAGGGACGGCTTGCAGTACGCCGGCCAAGCTGAGCGGCCCTCATTTCATATACACAAGCAAGTCCGCCCAATCTATCAGGAATTCTAGCGAGATTCCGAAATTTCCCATGAGGGGTGGATTGGGATACCAGTGGCATAGGCATCTTGCTCCCAGTGGCATAGGCATCTTGCCTGTGGGCCTAACCGCACGAGCTGCTCCGCCGGCGCCTGCGGCTGGGCGGTAAACGAAGTGGCACAGGCAAGATGCCTATGCCACTGGTGACTTCACGCACACAGCGGATCCGCGTTGTCCCAGCGGTTGAAGCTGACGTCGTGGCCAGCCACACGCTGCCGCGCTTCATGCCACAGGTGACGCCAAGCCTCGTGCGAACGAAGTTCGCTGGCCGGGTCGCGTTGGCTGCGGGCGACGAAGCCGGGAAACCAAGGCCGCCCAGTGGGATCGCCAATGCGTTGGTATCGCAGGTCGAAACTCCAGCGAATTTCGTCGCTGCGATTCGTCAGGCCTCGGTGTAGTGTGCGTCGGTGCATGAATAACACATCGCCAGGATTCATTGGCAAGGGAACCTGGTCGGGATCCACCAGCGCGTCGGGGATACAAACCTGGTTCTTCGACGTGTGTTTGAAGTTGCTACAGTGCAACCGCATGGGGGGTAAATGACTGCGTGGGGCGACGCTCAAGCACCCATTCCGCACCGAAGTGGCATTCATGGGAAACCAAACCGTGAGGATATCGGTTTGATCCCCCTCGGGAACGATCACCGCCTGATCTTGATGCCAGGCAATGTCACCCGTGAGACCGTTGAAGGCTTCCGGAGGGAGCTTATCCACTGGCAGTTTAAGACGGGTATGCTGCACCGGGTTGCTATAAATCTCCGGCCCGACAAATTTTTCGACCCAATCCAATAAACGTGGGCTGCGCAACAGATTAAATACCGCCGGTCCACAATGAATGGGCGTGGTGTCCGTGATTCCCTTTTGCGGCAGCGAGATATCAAAATGCTGGCCGTAGGAAAATCGTGACTCGGATACGAATTGGATCAAACGCGGCCCGAAGGGGAGGCCATCGGCCATGCCCGACCATGCGGATTGGGGGGACTCGGCGCGCCACGCTCGAATTAACTCGTCTAGAACGGTCTCGTACTCGGCGCGAACGGGTGCCAGGTCCAATGTTTCGTCCAGCACGCCACGAACGACGACGAAGCCCTGCTCGTTAAATTCTTGCAGCAAGTCGGTTGACGGGACCATCTTCGCCTCCGGGCCAAGACCCGCTCCACCCATTCGATCGTGATATCGCGGATTCGATACCGGATCAGGCAGGAGGGCTCGGCCGCCCTGTCCGCTACCATGCAAATTACCGTAACTCCAACCAGACCGGCTGTCAAACCAAGTTGGTAAAAGGTGCGGCAGCCGGCAGCCGGCAAACTCCGTTCGGATGGCGGCATCCCGAACCCGTTGCCAATTGGGGCTCGGACCGCGACAATTGGAGCTTCCGCAGGACGCCAGACTACGCCGTTTTCAAGCCACTCACGCTGGACCGTATCCACCCCAATACCAAGGAGTTTTCGATTATGGGCCGTCTACTGACCATGGTTACCGCACAATGGGCCGATCTATCCTGCGAGGATATCTGCCGAAAGATCAAGGAATTCGGTTATCGCGGCGTGGAGCTGGCCTGTTGGGGGGACCACTTCGAGGTCGACAAGGCCCTGGCCGACGATCGGTATTGTGCCCGCAAGCGCGAGTTGTTGGAGAGCCACGACTTGGAATGCCAGGCGATCGCAGCCCACCTGGTGGGTCAGGCGGTGCTGGACCGGATTGACGAGCGGCACAAGGTGATCCTCCCCCCGTACGTTTGGGGTGACGGCAAGCCGGCGGGCGTCAACCAGCGGGCCATTGAGGAGATGAAGAACACAGCTCGTGCGGCGCAGAAGTTCGGCGCCAGCATCGTGACGGGCTTCACGGGTTCGAGTATTTGGCATTTGAACTACTCATTTCCCCCCGTGTCGGCGGCGATGATCGACGACGGATTCAAGCTCTTGGCTGAGCGATTCCATCCGATCTTGGACGTTTTTGGGGAATGTGGCGTCAAGTTTGCGTTGGAGGTGCATCCAACCGAGATTGCGTTTGATCTATATACCGCGCAGCGGGCCTTGGAGGCGTTGGATCATCGCGAGGAGTTCGGCTTCAACTTCGACCCCAGCCATTTGCATTGGCAGGGCGTCGATCCCGTCGAATTCATCCGAGCGTTTCCGGATCGCATTTACCACGTGCATATCAAGGACGCCGCCACCACCTTAAACGGCCGTACGGGCATCTTGGCCAGCCATTTGGACTTTGGCGACCCGCGTCGCGGCTGGGATTTTCGGTCTCCCGGTCGAGGCAGCGTGAATTTCGAGGAGATCATCCGCGCCCTGAACGTCATTGGCTACACCGGACCGTTGTCGGTTGAGTGGGAAGACAGCGGCATGGAGCGTGAGTTCGGTGCGCGCGAAGCCTGCCAGTTCGTAAAAGAGCTGGACTTTGCCGCGAGCGGCCGAAAATTCGATGCGGCCTTCGAGAAGTAAAGAGAAAATCTAACAGGAACGCCATGTGGCACGTGCGCAGAGCTGGACGTGGGCTGTCTCGGTGCTCGCCGGAGCGGTCCTCGTGGGAACCGTCTGCCGCGAGGCATATGCCGACGCGACGCCAACTCGCGACGACTTGCTGACGCTTAAGTCGGCGTGCGATGCCGATTACCAGCAACAGCTCGTGGCGTTAGCGCAACAATTGGCGCAGCAAGATCCCCCTGGCCCGGCCGATGAGGTTCGCCGCTGGGCGATTCGACGCGCGCCAGACCGGCAGTACATTTTTCTGAACCACTCGAATGCGCCGGAGGGAGAAGACGCTCCGACCACCACCACGGCGTTTCAAGACTTGCGGAACCAGCACGCCGATCGGCTATGGACGTTGGCCCTACAGGCGAAGGAGGCTGGACAAGTCGAGTTGGCCCTGCAATGGCTGCCAGAAATCGTCCGTGAAAACCCTCAACATGCCGAGGCCCGTCGGATTCTCGACAAGTTGGGCTACCCGCCCGCCGGGAAGGAATCCCCCACGCCACGCGTTCGACCGTCCCGAGCGCGACATACCGAACTCAAGTGGTCGCCCAACCGCTACTGGTATGTCGATTCGCCGCACTACCAAATTGTGACCAATCATTCACAACAGGCGGGTATCGATTTAGCGCAGAAGCTCGAGCTCCTGCACGTCGCTTGGCGACACCTTTTTTTGAGGTATTGGTTGCCCGAGGAGCAATGGTCGCGCATCTGGGAGGCGGACTCAAAAGGGCCGCGACTGCAGCGGCAACGGTTGCATCGTGTGGTGTTGTTCGCCAACCGCGCGGAGTACTTGAAACATCTGCGACCAACCGTTTCTCAAGTGGATATCACGCTGGGCATGTACCGCGATGGCAACCAAACGGCCTACTTCTATCACGACGATGAAGATCGATCGGCCACATGGCGACATGAGGCCACGCATCAGTTATTCCATGAAATCGGCCAGGGCGGGCGTGATATTGGGACGAAAGGTAATTTCTGGATCGTCGAAGGCATCGCCATGTACATGGAGTCGCTACGGTCCTTTCCGGGCTACCTGACGGTGGGAGGATTTGATGCCCCCCGATTGCAGTACGGTCGCTATCGAGCCCTGAGTGACAAATTCTATATCCCGTTGTCGCAATTGACCGTTCTGTCTCGCGATCAACTGCAAACCGCTGAAAATATTCGGCGACTCTACAGTCAGTCGGCCGGACTCACGCATTGCCTGATGGACTACCAACAAGGCATACACCGAGCGGCATTGATCGACTTCGTGCGTCTGGTCTACAAGCAGCAAGACGACGAAACGTCGCTCCGCCGCCTGACGGACATGACGCTTGAGGATCTCGACCAGCAGTACTTGGAGTTCTTGCAGGTCCGAGACGGCGACTTGGGATTTCTGCCTATGGAGCCGGTTGTTCACCAATTGGCTCTTGGTCGAACGCAGGTTACCGACAACGGATTAACTGGCCTCGCACGACAAACCCAACTGACTTGGCTGGACCTTGCCGACAATACGGTGGGAGATGCGACCGTATCGCAACTCACCGGACTCAAGCAAATGAAGCAGTTGAATTTGGAGGGGACCAAGATCACCGATGAGTCGTTGGCGGTCGTCGGCCAAATGGCCCAATTGGAAGAACTGGACCTTTCCCGGACTGCAGTCACGGACGCTGGGCTGGGCCATCTGCAGGGGCTAACAAAGCTACAAACGCTCTGGCTCACAGCGACGGCCATCAGTGACGAGGGGCTGGCACACCTTCGCCCGCTACGGGATTTGAAGACGTTGGAGCTGGATGGCACCCAAGTTACCGAGGCAGGCCGACAGAATTTGCGGCAGGCGCTCCCCCATTGGACGGCGCCGTGAAGGATGATTGGATGGGGCCCCCCCGCGGCACCCAGACTTGTCTGGTACGACGAGGTGGCTTAGACTCAAGGCTGACGGTGGGTGTAGCTCAGTTGGCAGAGCGTCAGATTGTGGCTCTGAAGGTCGTGGGTTCGAGCCCCATCATCCACCCTGTGGCACTCTATCCGTGTGCCCTCGTTTGCTTCCAGGCCCCAGGGGAGCCCGGCCGGTGCAGCTGATTTCCTTAAATGTCAGCGCGATCCAGGCCGTGTTCCACCGTGGTCGGCTTGTGGAGACCGGCATCTTCAAGCGGCCGGTCCTGGATCGGCGGCGCCTGACACGCATGCGCATCGAAGGCGACCAGCAGGCCGACCTGCGTCATCATGGTGGGGTCGACAAGGCTGTGTATTGCTATCCCCAAGAGCACTACGCGTACTGGAAAAAAGAATTGTCGCGCGACGACCTGAGTCCGGGGGCATTCGGAGAAAATCTGACCGTCACTGGACTGGACGAGACCGAGGTCTGTATCGGGGACGTGTTTCGTATCGGCGACGCCGTCGTCCAGGTGAGTCAACCGCGCACCCCCTGTTTCAAATTGGGGATTCGGCTGGAGCTACCTGCGATTGTCGAGCTGTTTCTCCGCAGCGGCCGGGTGGGATTTTACGTGCGGGTACTCGAAGAGGGGAACCTCGCGGCGGGGGATCCGATCACGGATATCGGTTGTGGCATCGGCCGCCTGACCGTCCGCGACGCGTGGCACCTGATGCATTTTGACCAGGCCAATCTCGAAGCCGCCGCACGGGCTGCACAATTGCCGGGCTTGGCCGACGACTGGAAGCAGACGTTTGGGCAGCGGGCCGGCGCGGTAGACCGAAAGCATCACATCGAATGAAAGCCAATGATATTGCCTTCGGTATCATGAGCGAGAGCGATGAAACCGTGATCACCAATAGAGAATTTTTCCTTCACGATGTTGCCGCCATTTTCGGAAACGCGAGCTGCTTCCACCGCGCAGTCGTCGCAGCTGAAATACACCAACGTGCCACCGCCGCCCGATGGGCAACCTGCCATTTTGACCAGCATCCCGCAGGCACCGTAGGTCGTGGGACTGGTTGCCTTGTCTGAAGGGAATGCCCACATTTCCATATCCCCTAACTCAGGAGTCGGTGAAGGCATTTCGACCAGCGAAATTGCGAGTACGCTTTCATAAAATTTCTTGGCACGTGCCATGTCCTGAACATAAATCTCAAACCAGACGACTGAGTTACTTTTCATGGCCAAACCCTTCCTTATGTTGTTTTTCCTGGTTCGTCTTTCATAATGGATCCGATGCGGGAAGAGGAAGAAGAGTCCGTCGGTAGCTGAAAACGCGCACCCCGTTCGTTGATGTTTAGCCGGATCAATCGAAGAAATCAACCCCTAGGACATCGGATGCCCGCACAGTACAATATGTCCTGCAATGACTCGTTCAAATCGACTCCTCCTTCTGCGTAATTCGTGTCCCGTGGCAGGCGTCTCGACCCGCTGCAGGCGTGTGCGGGTGTTGGTTCTGGCTGCGGTGGCTGCTGCCATCGGCGTGGCCTGCCTCGCCCTGCCGGTTGAAGCCCGGCCTCCCTATCGGCAGAGCCTCAAGAAGGTCTACGGCAATCGGCTGGCTGCCGCCGTGCATCAATGTGCCACGTGCCATCTGACTCGAGAGGAAGCTGACGCTCCCGAGGAATTCGATCCGGAGTACCCGCCGCACAACATGTTTGGCGAACGTCTGCGCATTCTCGGAGAACAGGCCCTCGGAGGTGGCAACTCCGGTCGCCCCCTTGATATCGCCGCCCGACTGAAGCAAATCGCCGACGAGGACACCGATGGCGACGGCGTCGCGAATGAGGTGGAGATTCTCGCTGGCCTTCATCCTGGGCGCGGCTCCCAAGTTCCTGCGGGGGATGTGCTCGCTGCGGCCTTGGCCGCGCAGACGGCATGGCGTGCTGAGACAACCGGCTACGCGTGGGAACCGTTCCAGACTGTGCAGCGACCGCCGGTGCCCTCGTCTGTCGAGGTCACCGATCAAGCATGGATTCGCACTCCGATCGATCGATTTGTCGCCCGTGCGCACCAGCAAAAGAGATTGTCTGCCGCCCCACCCGCTCCACCGCATGTGCTGTTGCGACGAGTTTACCTCGACCTGATTGGACTCCCACCGACAGGCGAGCAGGTGCGCGCGTTCCTCGCGGATCCATCGCCGGACGCCTATGAGCGAGAAGTGGATCGTCTGCTGGCCAGCCCGCAATACGGCCAACGATGGGGACGCCATTGGATGGACATCTGGCGCTACAGCGACTGGGCGGGATGGACCGACGGCAAGCAGATTCGCGATAGCCAACCGCATATCTGGCGATGGCGTGATTGGATTGTGGAGTCGCTCAATGCCGATCGTCCGTATGACGAAATGCTCTGCAGCATGTTGGCCGCCGATGAATTAACTCCTACGGATCCTGATGAGTTACGCGCGACCGGTTTTCTGGTGCGCAACTTCAAATTGCTCAGCCGCGAAAAATGGATCGATGATACCATTGAGCACACGGCCAAGGCCTTCCTGGGGCTGACGTTGAACTGCGCCCGATGTCACGATCACATGTACGATCCGCTAACGCAGGAAGAGTACTACCGTTTTCGCGCAATTTTCGAGCCGCATCAGGTGCGGGCCGATCGTGTTCCGGGGGAGGCCGATCCAACGGTTGACGGTATCGCTCGTGTCTTCGATGCCGAACCCCAGGCCGTCACTTATTTGTATGTGCGGGGGGACGATCGCCACCCCGACAAGAACCGCCCTCAGTCGGCACTTCCCCCATCCATGCTTGGCGGGGAATGGACACTGAAGCCCGTTTCACTTCCTTTGAACGCCTACTACCCAGGCATACAGTCGCATGTGCGGACTTCCCTGCTGAAGGCGGCCGAGTCTCACGTCGCCGCCGCACGCGGCCAGTGGGAGGAGGCAGAACTGGCCAAGTCAAAGGCAAGCGCACTCGCCCAAGCCACATCGGCGACGGATGCCGATCGTCTGGCCAGCGCGAAGACTGAACGAGATTTCCGCCTGGCAGCAAGCCGACTGGCCGCAGCCGAAGCCCAGCGCGCCTCGACGATGGCTCGACTGGAAGCCGACCATGCGAAGTATGACGAAGCGGAACATCCGCAGGCGTTGGATTTAGCGCGGGCGGCCGTGCGCGCCGAACGAAATGCAGCCGTGGCCCAGGCCGCACTGGAATTGCAAATCGCGGAAAACGTGCTGGCCGACTGGCAAGCCAAAGTCGCTGCGGGTGATCCCGACGCCCCGCGTCGCATCCAAGGGGCCACCGAGAAGCGGGATGCGGCTGCTAAAACGCTTACCGAGGCGTTGGCAGCTCAGGCCAAAACAGACGGCGACTATTCTCCGTTGGTGGAGAAGTACCCCAAAGAAAGTTCCGGGCGACGCGCGGCACTCGCCCATTGGCTGACGTCGCGCGATCAACCGTTGAGTGCCAGGGTGGCGGTGAACCACATCTGGAATCGGCACTTTGGTCGAGGCCTAGTGGAAACCGTGTTTGACTTTGGTCAAAATGGCAAACCTCCTTCGCACCCGGCTCTCCTTGATTGGCTCGCCGCAGAATTTATGGAGCCGACGTGGGGTGCGGCGTCGGGGCCACCCCAGGATCACCCCTGCGCTCCCTGGTCGATGAAACACATCCACCGCCTGATCGTCACCAGCGGCGTCTACCGTATGGCGTCCCAAGTCGATACCGCGCATCGCGAACTGGATCCGGAGAATCTCGCCTACACACGTATGACGCCAAAACGAATGGAAGCGGAACTCGTGCGCGACTCCGTCTTGTATGTTGCGGGGAATTTGGATCTATCCGCCGGCGGCGCGGACATCGATCACGCCCAGGGATTCGCCGTGCCGCGACGATCGCTCTACTTTCGCCAGGCCGCTGAGAAGCAAATGACCTTTCTAAAAATCTTCGATGTAGCCGCCGTCACCGAGTGCTACCAGCGAAAATCCAGCATCATGCCTCAACAGGCGTTGGCGATGGCCAACAGCGAACTGACAATCACGCAAGCCCGTCGACTGGCCCGCGCGTGGGAGCATCGACCCTGTTCCTCCCCCGAGGAGTTCGTCGCGGCCGCGTTTGAACATGTGCTCGCACGCCCGGTCACACAGGCAGAGTGCGACATGTGTGTGCAATTCTTACACGATCGGACCACAGTCGTCCGCCAACCAACCGCTGGGCAAGAACTAAAATTGGAAGTATTGGAATTAAAGGTGCCGGTTGCCGATCCGGAATCGCGTGCTCGCGAAAGCCTGCTACATGTTTTGTTGAACCACCATGACTTTGTTACCATCCACTAGATCATTCGTGACGGCGGCCTGGTCCGTCGTTCGAGACCGAATTTCGCCATCCCGTCAACAGAATCGCGCAACATGAAAGACGATTCAATTCACGGCGGCGGTGTTCGTTCGGGCTGCGGGATGGCTCGGCGCACGTTCCTTCACAACACGGGCATGGGATTCACGGGGCTGGCGTTGCAGGCCATGTTGGCCCGCGATGGTGTCGCGGCCACGACCGGCGACGTCGGCGAACACCTGCCCCTGCACTCACCGCGTGCCCGCAGTGTAATCTGGATCTTTCTCTGTGGTGGCGTGAGCCACATGGAATCTTTCGACCCAAAACCGATGCTCACGAAGTACCACGGTATGATGGCCGAGGAGACGCCATTTCATCGCTTGTTCGATCCAGCGCTCGTCAACAAGAACCTCGTGGGCATCAATCCCTCGCATGGCAGCCGCAAACAATTATTCGGATTGCAGGCTGGGTTTAAGAAGTACGGCCAGTGTGGTTTGGAAGTGAGCGATTGGTTCTCCCACATCGGCCAATGCGCCGATGACCTGGCGGTCGTTCGTTCGCTTTGGACCGTGCACAACGATCACGGCACCCAACTGACATGGCACACCGGTCGTCATCCACGCGAGGGAGCATTTCCGACAATCGGCTCATGGGTTGCCTACGGCCTAGGGACACTGAATCAGAATTTGCCGGAGTTCGTGGTGCTCGGTACTCCCACCGGCGATTGCTGCGGCGGAGAATGGACGCACGGCGGTGGCTATTTGGGCCCTGAATACGCAGGGGTCCGTCTGGGTGTGGAGGACCAGGATCCGCTCCCCTACGTCTCGGCGCGACCGTGGGGTGTTTCGCCCGAGGAACAATCGGCCGAATTTAGCCTGCTCGGACGCTTGAATCAATTGGCGGGCATCGACTATCCCGACGATCCTCAACTTCGCGCCCGCATCAAGGCCTACGAACTGGCGTTCGGCATGCAGATGGCCGTACCGGAATCGCTGGAATTTCAACAGGAAACAGCCGAGACCTTGAACCTCTATGGCATGCAGGACAAGACCACTGAGCCCTTCGGCCGACTGTGCCTGACAGCACGTCGATTGGTAGAACGGGGCGTGCGCTTAGTGCAAATCTTTCATGGTGGGGGTGGCGGCGGGGAATGGGATGCGCACGGAGAATTGAAGAACAATCACAGCGAACTGTCGGCGCAAGTCGACCGCCCCATCGGTGGCCTGTTGCGCGATTTGAAACGGCGGGGCCTGCTCGATGAAACTCTGGTGGTGTGGGGCACCGAATTTGGCCGGTCACCCGGCGCGCAGGGGACGGGGCGTGATCATCATCCCAACGCCTTTTGCGCGTGGCTCGCGGGGGGGGGAGTCAAGGGGGGCGTCACGCACGGCGCAACCGATGAACTGGGCTTTCATCCGGTCGAACATCCTCATTACGTCACGGACATTCACGCCACCGTGATGCACCAGCTTGGACTTGATTCGCGGAGACTGGACTTGCCGGATCGGCGGCGGTTGGACCAGGATCACGGCGAACCCATTCGATCGATCTTGAGTTAGTCACTCTTTCCCTGGCAGAGCCCTCGTCGTGCCACACAAGACGGGTGCCCTAGTTGCGTGCCCGGATCCTGGGTGCCACGGGCGGCGGTCGAAATGCGAGTCAACGGTCCGATAATCCCCAATGGGCACCGCGTGCTGCATCAACTACAGTGAAGGCGGTCCGGTAGTGGCAGATTTGCGCTGGGAGTATCGCGATGGCAACGCCTGAATTTCACTATCAAGAATTGTTTGAGCTCGGACTGGATGAAACGGAATATCGACTTTTGACCAAGGAGCATGTCGCGGTCAAGAACTACGACGGGCACGACGTGTTGCTGGTCGAATCCGACGCGCTGACGCTGCTCTGTTCCCAGGCCTTCCACGACATTAGTTTTTTTCTCCGCCCGGCCCACTTGAAGCAACTGAGCGCCATCCTGGAAGACCCGGAGGCCTCTGACAACGACCGCATGGTCGCCCTCACGATGCTCAAGAATGCCGACGTCTCCAGCGCTGGCGTGCTGCCATTTTGCCAGGATACCGGCACGGCCATCGTGATGGGCAAGAAGGGGCATGCCGTCTGGTCCAAGGGTGACGAAGAGGCCCTGTCGCTGGGGGTCTATCAGGCCTACAACGAAAACAATCTGCGGTATTCCCAGAATGCACCGCTGACGATGTGGGACGAGAAGAACACAAATACAAACCTCCCTGCTCAACTAGATCTGGCCGCCTGCGACGGAGACGAGTACCGATTCTTATTCATTGCCAAAGGGGGCGGGTCCGCCAACAAGTCGTTTCTTTATCAAGAGACGCGCGCGGTCCTCAATCCCAAGACTCTCGTGCAATTCCTCACGGATAAAATGGTGACGCTAGGAACTGCTGCCTGCCCACCTTACCATCTGACGTTTGTGATTGGTGGATTGTCGGCCGAAGCCAATTTGAAGACCGTCAAATTGGCTTCCACACGTTATCTGGACAACCTGCCCACAACGGGCAACATCCATGGCCGAGCGTTTCGCGACCTGGAACTCGAGGCGCAAATGCTCGAGTCCTCGCGCCAATGCGGCATCGGTGCTCAGTTTGGTGGTAAGTACTTTGCCCTCGACGTGCGCGTGATTCGCTTGCCACGACACGGCGCGTCACTTCCAGTGGGCATTGGCGTATCCTGCAGTGCCGATCGACAGGCCAAGGGAAAGATCACCAAGAACGGCATCTTCTTGGAACAATTGGACTTCCACCCGTTGACCTACATTCCAGAATCCCTGCGCCATCGCAAGGATGAGGACGCGATCCGCGTGAATTTGAATCGACCCATGAAGGAGATCCTCGCTGAGCTGACACGATATCCCGTCGCCACGCGACTGCGACTAGACGGATCCATCATTGTGGCACGCGATATCGCGCATGCCAAGTTGAAGGAGCGACTGGATCGGGGTGAACCCCTGCCGGACTACCTCAAGTCTCATCCCGTGTACTACGCCGGCCCAGCCAAAAAGCCCACGGGACTCCCGAGCGGATCCTTCGGCCCGACCACGGCCGGCCGTATGGATTCGTATGTCGACTTGTTCCAGCGGAATGGCGGGAGCATGGTCATGATCGCCAAGGGAAACCGTGGCCCCCAAGTCACCGAGGCCTGCCATCGACACGGCGGGTTTTATCTGGGGAGCATCGGCGGTCCCGCCGCCATCTTGGCCACGGAGAGCATTCGCAACGTGCAGGTGCTCGAATACC
>SXHS01000211.1 GCA_005773145.1 Planctomycetaceae bacterium
CGAGGCCCATTCCGGCGGGTCAGCCGCGAACTGGACCCGTTGCCCTGTGACGGGATGGCGGAATCGGATGCTCCAGGCATGCAGGCAAAGGGGCGGGTCCGCCACGTCGAGCGTTTGCTTTTCCCCGGCGACGCCGCCCGCCAGATAGAGTGGGTCGCCGCAAATCGGCAAGCCCAAGTGCCAAAGATGCACGCGAATCTGATTCGTTCGCCCGGTGAGCGGACGGACTTCGATCAAGGCGGTTCCGTCCGCATAGCGATGGCGCGTGTCAAACTCCGTTCGCGCCTCCAAGCCGTCTGCATCCACGCCTCGAAAACCCGCGTGGCCCGTCCGTTCGCTGATCGGCCCGTCACAGACAAACCGATCTTCGGCCGGATGTCCTTGAACGCGCGCCAAATAGACCTTTTCCACCTCACGCCGTTCGAATTGCGGTTGCAGTCGTCCCGCCACATGATGCGTACGGCTGAGCACAACAACCCCGGTGGTGTTGGCATCCAAGCGATGCGCGACGCGTGGCATGTGCGGCCGATAGGCCTCGCGCATGATATAGCTAAGCGTATTGCGGTGGAATCGACCGCTCGGGTGCATCGGCAACGGGGCTGGTTTATGCACCACGATGATGGACGAGTCTTCATACAAGATACGAATGGCTGCGTTCACGTCCGG
Source organism: Planctomycetaceae bacterium (assembly GCA_005773145.1). Taxonomy (GTDB): domain Bacteria; phylum Planctomycetota; class Planctomycetia; order Pirellulales; family Pirellulaceae; genus SXHS01. Next base: position 667 of record SXHS01000211.1, read on the forward strand.
TTCGATTGTGCCCGGCAAGACGTGGCAGTATCGCTCACCGGCATGCACGATGTGCTCCGCGGTAACAACACGGCCGTGGCCGACGATCTGCCCTGCCGAACAGATGTCTTGCCACGTGGTCCGCGGCACGTGCGGCAGAACTTCACAAAGAAACTCGATGAGCGTTTGCCCTTCGCAGCGTTCCGGCACCTTGATGGGGCGTTGGTTTTCGTACGGTTGACTGCCGGGGAGGGGCCGCGTGACGCGATCGATGGCTGCCTGTCGCTGCTCGAGCGTCACCGCCAATTGTTCCTCCGGTGCGCGATAGCAATAGGGACAGGATTCCCCCAGCACATATCGGGGTGACTGCTGTTCTTCGAGCGTCAACGGCTCTTGGCAAACATAGCACTGTGTGGTGGCTGTTTCGCAGAGCTGTGCATCGAGCGCGACGCGTTGATCGAATACGAAGCACTCCCCGTCGTAGTGTGTGCCACCGCACTCTTCGAAGTATCGCAAGATGCCGCCATCCAGCTGGAAGACATTGCGAAATCCTTGCTGACGCATGAACGGGGCTGCCTTCTCACACCGAATACCCCCCGTGCAAAACGTGACAATCGTCTGATCTTTTAGCGGCTCGGGGAGACGTCGCACGGCTTCCGGAAAATAACGGAAGTGGTCGATGTTGACGGGTACGGCGTTGTGGAACGTGCCCAACTTGATCTCGTAGTTATTGCGAGTGTCCAGCAACGTCACCGGACGACCTTCGTCCAACCATTGTTTCAATTGTTGCGCCGATACACGCGGCGCCGGGGCAAGCAGCGGACTCACCCCATCAACCCCAAAAGCAATGATCTCTTGCTTGATGCGGACCAACATGCGGTTGAACGGTTGGCGATCGCTCAGACTTTCCTTGACGGTCAAATCGTCCAGGCCGGGAATGGCGCGAAGCTCAGCCATTAGTTTGTCGATCGATGATCGCTCGCCCGCGATGAACAGATTGATGCCTTCCGTGGAAAGAAGGATCGTACCTTTCAATTCCCAACGAGTGCACTTCTTGTGCAGGCGGCGGCGCAACTCCTTCAGATCGTCCAGGGGGACGAACTTGTAAGCGGCGATGTTTACGATTGGGTTCATTTTGGGATAGTTGGAGGTAAATGCGGTTTTTTGCTGGTTCCACAGGCTGGAAGCCTATGCCACTTTTTTCAGTCTCACAGGCTGGAAGCCTATGCCACTTTTTTCAGTCCCACAGGCTGGAAGCCTATGCCACTTTGCCACTTTTGGCCGCCACTAGGTGCGGGGCGCATGTCGCTCAATAATTTTTACGAACCCATCTTCATCGACGATCGCCAAGTCGCCCGTGACATACCAACCGTCGCGCATCACCTGATGAGTTAAGTCGTCTTGGTTCAGATAACCACGCATCACATTGGGGCCACGCACCAGCAATTGCCCCGGAGTCCGAGAGGCAGGAGCGGGCTCCCCAGCCGCTTGGGAATCCCCCGGTTGGGGAATCGGTTGGGCTACGTGAAGTGCAATGCCAGGGAGCGATTGTCCCACATACCCCTTGCGTGATCCAGGCTGAAAAAAACCAGCCCCCCGCTCGTCAAGCGTGCTGGCCGCAATCACCGCCGTGCATTCCGTGGCCCCGTAGCCCTCAAGAGGTCTCACCCCGAAGGTCTCCTCGAATTCGCGCGACAAGCCTTCGGGTAGGGGCTCGGTGCCGGTCAGGACCAATCGCAACGTGCCAAATTGAGCGGGCGTGCAACGATCTGAAAACTGCCGCAGCCACGTCGGCGATGCGAATAGAATTGTGATGTGATGTCGTTCCACGAGTGACCCAACGGTGGCAGCATCCAGCGGTTGGGGAGCAAACACGGCTTCCAGGCCCTGCGCGACACAGAACCAAAAGAGGGCGTGTCCCACCGGATGATCCTGGGGAAGTGTCAGCAAAATTCGATCGGTGCGTTCGATACGGTAGACCTGGGCCAGTTGGTCCACGTGCGAGGCCACGTTGAATCGTGTGAGGACCACGCCTCGTACGCCCGATGGTGCATCAGCCTGAGCAAGAATCGTGGCCTCATCATCGGGCAAGTCGCTGCGCGACGCACTCGCGATCCACTCGATGACACGGAACGGCGCGAACAAGACCAGCAATCGGGCGATGCCGCGACCAACGTGTGATGATGATCGCCAAACATCCTCCAACCAGATGATCGATAAGCCGGAAGGAACGTGGTTGGCGAGGGACGCCTCGAATTGCCGACTGCTGATAAGAGTGGTGAATTGTAGTCGCTCGTGAAGCGTGGCGAGCGATTTCGGCAGAGCTGATTGGGGGAGTGGCACGATCGAACGTCCCGCGAGCGAGGTTGCCAGCTGGAGCATACCTCCCATACAGTCGGTGGGGAGGAATGTTGCCACGCGTGGTTGATCCTTCCAGATGCGTCGCAGCCTGTACGCCAGTACGAGGCTGTCGACGGCGACCGACAAACGGCTGCGAGCCTTTCCCATGGCATCGACCAGCGAGGCACGAAACGGGTGACGACGCGCGCGACGCAAGATGACTCGATGGAGTGGCGTGAAGCGGTTGCGACGCTCCATCCAGGCGTCGCAGCCGAGATCGGTAATGGCTTGTCGCACCCTCGCCAATGGCGCATCGGCCGGCAGCGGTTGTCCGAAGGCGACGGTAATCGGATAGGGGAGTTGCTGAGGAATACGCCGACGCTGACTGCGACTGAAAATACTTCCGGTGGCCCGATCCAAATAGACGGGGATAATGGGCACCGTTCGTCCCTTCACGATATTCTGCACGCCACGCTGAAACGGCAGCAGGGTGCCGGTGCGTGTGATTTGACCTTCCGGAAAAATACACACCAGATGCCCCTCGTCGAGATATCTGCCCGCATCTCGAAAGGCCCGAAGGATCATACGCGGGCCGCCTGAGGATGCAATCGGGATCGCCCGCATGGCCCGCAGAAGACGTCCCAGGATGGGACGCTCGAAGAATTCAGCCCAGACGACAAAGCGAAGCGGACGATCCGTGGCGCCGATCAAGAACAAACCATCGGCAAACGAGACGTGGTTGGCCACGAGCAACGCTGGGCCTTCAGCCGGCACATGCTCCCGCCCCAGAATTCGCAGGCGATAGAAGGTGTTCGCTAAGAGGACTAGAACCAGTCGCAGCGCGGCGTCCGGCACGATCTTCAGCGCCCAAATGGTGCTGACCCCCATCATGAGCCCCGCCACCCCAAAGGTCGCCAGTGGCGAAATATGCAGAGTGGCCAGGACATAGCCGAATGCCGACCCCAACATCATGGCGCCAAAGACCAGCACATTCATGGTGGCAATGACCGCGCCGCGCACATCGGCCGGTGATCGCCATTGAATCAGCGAATTTAACGGAATGAGGATCAATCCCCCGGCGATTCCCAGTCCGATCATCAAAACCAAAGTTTGCCCAAACGTTGGATTGCTGACCGCGAAGATCAACGCGCAGACGGTCAGCCCCATGGCTCCCAACGGGACCAGGCCGTACTCGATCTTCGACGCAGAGAGTCGCCCTGCGAGGATGCTGCCAATACCGATACCAATCGCCAGCACGGCCAGAGGAAACGAGGCCATGGCATCGGACACTTCAAGAGACTTCACATGGGTCAAGACCGCAATGGGAATTAGGGTAGCCACCAGCCACACGACGACCTGCCCCAAGAAGGCCAGCCACAAAATGCGATCAGAACGCAACGCGCGCCAGCCCATCGCCAAGCTATTCCAGGTGGAGGCGCCCGCACGCGCCGGCGGCACATGCGGTATGCTCCAAGACGCCACAAATCCGACCAGCGAAAGAAGGCTCAACGTTGCCCCGGCAATCCACGTGTGCCCTTCGGCCCAGCCTAATAGACTTTTTGTCGGCTGCGTTTCCTGGAGCAAGAATCCCCCCGCCACCGTCCCTAAGATGATGGCGAGGTTGGTCCACATCTCCAATTGGCCGTTGCTCGCTGAGAGGCGTTCGTGTTCCACCAATTCGGGCAAGATACCGTATTTCGCGGGACTAAATAGGGCGCTGTGCGCGCCCATCAAGAAGAGTATCGCTGTGACAGGCAGACCACCCTGGGGGTAGATCCACAAGAAACAAGTCCCCGCGATCAACAAGACCAGCTCCACCAACTTGAGCGCTACGATGAGTCGCTGCTTGCTGAAGCGATCGGCCAACCCGCCTGCTGGTATCGAGAGTAGTACCAAAGGGAGCAGAAACAATGTCTGAATCAGCGACGTCTGGCTCTGTGTCGCCTGCTCGTACTCGCGGCTCCCAGCCTGCATGCCCGCCGTGGCGGCCCCGATCGTGAGCAAGATAACCAGCTGTTTCCATGCGTTGTCATTGAACGCGCCGAAAAACTGCGCGATCAGCAAGCCTGCCATCGCTCCGCGCGGTTTATGAGAGGCAGGTGCACCTGACATCGGGCTTTCCTTGCGGCGTTTGTTACCTGGGATAAGCGACTGTTGTATCACAACAGCCGTGGATCGACAGGGCCCCTCGTGCTGGGGAGACTTCCTTTTAATTTGAGATTTGAGATTTGAGCGCCGACTGAAAAATGTCCCAATGACTCATCTGAGGGCGGAGCCTGGGAATGAGTGAGTGACCGAGTGGCGAGCAGGGCTCAAGGCCTCTCCAGCACGGTTCCTTCCTGTTCCAGACGTGTCATCATCGCCGCAAATGCCGGGCTACCATCCGGGTCCCAATACTCGGTGACTGCTGGCGCGTCGTGACGCAGCGTGATGCGACGTTGGTTGTCGGGGCGAACCAGGGCCATCGAATCGCCCGTCTGGCACGGGTTGTACATGATCGTGCCGTTGGCAAACGTGGTCTTGATGATCCACTTCGGCAGGGTGGGGAGTTTCAAGGCCTTCAGCCGTTCGAGTTCCGCCCGATCGAGTGTCAGGCCCAAGCCAGGCTGCTCGGGGACGCGGACCCAACCGTTGATAGGCTCTAAGCGTTCCTTGACCACATCCGCAGCACAGGTCTCCGACAGACTATTAAAGTGGAGCGTTGCCATCTTGAATGCGGCATGCATATGCGCGCACATGGCGCGGGTAATGGTGCCACCGGTATTTTGCAACGAGAACGGTACCTCAAGCAGTGCAAACAATCCCGCATGCTGGATCGTCCCGCCAATCGGGGAGTGTCCCAAAATGTATCCATCCGCAGCCCGCTGTTGCACTTCGAAAGTCGCCCCCAATGGCGCGTGATGGTAGAGAATGGGTATGCGACACTTGCGCCGCAACTCGGTGTATCCCTCAATGTCCTGTTCGGGCAATGGATCCTCAAAGCACCCGGCAATCGGAAACTTCGAGATGGCGTCCAGCAATTCGAACACGTGGTCGTCTGTCCCGCCCATGGTCAGGTCATGATGGATTTTGAATCCCTTGGGCGCTACGGCTTGCATCGCCGCCATCTGATCCAGCACGTTTTCGTAAGGCGACAAATGGTACTTCATCCACGTGTAGCCGCGTTTCGCAAATTGTTGCACGGCCTGCGCCATGCGCTTGGGATGTGTGGAAACCGTCCACGCCGCCGCTGGCACCCACGACCGATGTTTCTTGCCAAATAGTTTGTAGACGGGGACCCCGGTTGCTTGCCCCATGTTGTCGTACATGGCCGTTCCCAGTGCCAGACTGGTCTCGTCCCCCACCCAATCAAAAGGATTCGAACCGATATATTGGTTCAGTACATCGTCACCCGCGCGGCTCCCGCTTTCCCCCAAGCCAACCCATTCTTGGTTGGTATGCACGACATAGATGGTGCGTCGCTTAGGACCATAGTAATGATTCAGCTCGTAGGCGATCCCTTCGTTGTAAGGGACAGCGATGTCATGCACTTCAATATCAGTGACACGTAGCCGCTCGCTGGCCGTGGCTCGCTTGGCCGCTTGCAGCACCGGCAGTCGATCGATCATCATTCCTGCTGTTCCGGCAGCACCGGCCGCCAATACGCCTCGACGAGAGAGGGGGCGAGGATGAGGCAGACTTGAATTATTGGGGGCAGGTGAGGACTGTGAAATCTGCGATTGTGAAGCCATGGTGCGAAGAGTCTCCAGGAATGGTGCTTGCGAAATGCGACTGCGGACCTGCAAAGGTTGTGGCCGATTGTAAGGGGCCGCCTTGCTCTTCGCAATCTGCCCTAGGGGCGGGGGGGGCCGAGAAATGGTTGGATTCGGGGTTTCGGATTTGAGACCTCGGCGGTACAATCTCAAATCTCAAATTACTCCTTATCGCGACTTAGCGGTGCACGCTTTCCGACGACGAATCATTCAGCCCCAGCATCATGGCTTCGTCTCCACGCGTTGGCCATTTGCGAGATTGGTTTCCGGGGCCAGCACGACGCGTTCGTCGGTCTCCAAGCCCGCGACGATCTCAGCTTCATCATCGTTGGACAGTCCGAGTTCGACGTCTTGCAGCACAGCTCGGCCGTCGCGAATGGCATACACTTGCCACTCTCCGGCTGGTGACCGGAACAGTGCGGATCGTGGAATCACCAAGGCTGCGGTCTTTTCGGCCGTGATGATGCGGACTCGCACGCGGTAGTCGCTTCCCAGGTTGCGCTCCGTGCGGAGGGTGTCGAGATCTTCGGGGTTGAATTGAAGTACCACCTTCACCCGTTGTTGTTCCACGCCGAGCGAGCTGACTTTGGTGAATCCGGCTGGGTAGATGCGTGACACGCGGGCGTGTACGAGTTGCCGGCCGATGGCGGGGCCCGATATCTCTGCGACCTGGTCTTCTTTGACACGGACGACCTCCTGGCTCAGGATGTCGGATTCGATTTCCAGGTCCTCGTAACGCCCCAAACGGAGGAGTTCCGCTCCGGCCGCCAGTTGTCGTTCATTGCCCACCAATCGCGCCAAGACCACGCCATCGATGGGGCTGGTCATCACACCTCGTCCCAGATCCTTGTTCATCTGTTGGAGTTGAACCTCGGCCTCGACGAGCTGTTTTTCGAGGACCTTGCTACTGAGCCCCTTGCGGGCAATGTACTGACGCACGGCGGTGGGGAGCAATGCGGTGGCGGCACGCATGGACTCAACCGCCCGATGCACGAGCACGTCTTGCTGGTAATTGACAGTACTCTCCACGTCGGTCACCTCCGCCTTTTCCAGTTCGTCATCCGTACGAACGTTTTGCGCATTCAAGTCGCGAACACGGCCCAAGTTCTTGGCGGCGTAGTTCTTCTTGGCCTCACCCGATTTCACACGAGCGGCGGCGGCCTCGACGGTTCGATTCATGGAGTCGACGTAGTTGCGGGCCTGCTCCAGGCCCGTGTATTCGACGCTGGTGTCATCATTCTCTCGAATGGACGCCTTCAGGCGATCCACGGCCGCTTGTGCCGCAGCCACATTGAGATCGAGGTCCAATTGAACGATGCGCGCCAGCACTTGGCCCTTGGTGACCCGCATGCCCTCCGTGAGCTCAATGGACTCCACACGTCCTTCGAACGGCATGCTGATCAAATAGGTTTCGGCCAATCGCGTCTTCCCTTCCTCCTCCACAAATTCGCGTATCGCACGCTTAGTGACGAGGTCGGACTCGACCAGCGTGGCGCCATTCCAACGGACGGCCAGCCAACCGATTGCGATCAGGCCGGCGGCGATCATCAGCAGGGATCGACTCAAGGATTTCATGGTATGTTACTCCCGCGTCTTCGACTGATCCAACCAATCAAGTTTGAGAATGCTTCGCTGAGTTGCCGCGTGTGCTAGGAGTGCGAAGGTCGCAGCCAAAACGATGGTGCGCAACCAGACATCAGGGGGCGCCAGCACTGGAAATCGGAACATTTCTGTGTCGTAGAGAACGGCCAGCAGCATCGAGAGGCTATATCCCAACGGCATGCCGAGTAGCGTGCCCAGGCACGTGATTACGAAGCTCTCTCGCAAGAATAGCCCTCCAATTACCCACGGAGAATAGCCCAGGACGCGCAATGTGGCGACTTCTCGCTGACGCTCGGCGAGTCCAATGAGCGACATGTTCAGTAGGCTACAGAAAAAGATGACTCCGGCGAAGATGGCCAGCAAGTAGACGAAAATGCGTTGAGTCTCCACGATCATTTGCATGTTCTGAATCACGTCCGCCCGCACATTCACGGCTTTCAAGGCCGGCAGTCGCTTGAGTTCTCGAAACAGTGCCTTTCGTTGAGTCGCGGCCGGGTGAACGGCCAATTGCACGCCGCTGGCGGCGAACTCCTCGCCGCGTACTTGGCTGAGGTACGCCAAATTGGCGTAGACGGCTGTGCCAATGTAGCTGTCTGAGATCTCGATGATCGGCATGCGCAGCGGTTCACGCGACCCCTTGATGGGTTCGACGAGCACCGGTTGACCGACTTGCAAGTCGAGGAGCGTGGCCAGAGTTCGGCTCATGGCCAGGCCGACATCGGGAATGCGAATGGCGCGACCCTGTTGGTCGCGTGGCGTGGTCAGACGCGCATCGGACACGAGTCCGGTAATGACGCCCCGCTTGCGGCGCGAGCCATTTACAAAGGTGCAGCCCACGTCAAAGACCGGCTCGGCGGCATCGACCGCCGGGAGTCGACGTGCTTCGTGCAACGCAGCCACGGAGCGCTCGTCGTGGAAACTGAGATCCATGTCGCTGCGCATGATGTGTTCGAATTGAAAGGTGATCAGATATTCGAGTGCCCCACCGAGCATGAACCCGCAGACCAACAGGGCCGTTCCCATAGCGGCAGCAAACACGCCGACCGCCGTTCGCACGCGTTGGCGGACCAGGTTGCGTAACGCCAAACGCCAGCCAAACGAACAACGCCTCCAGAGTGCCGACAGTCGCTCGAGCCATATCACGCCACCAGGGGAAGGGGGGCGGGGGCGCATGGCCTCGGCCGGACGTAGACGCAGGGCCGCGCGGGCACCGTGCAGGCAGCCCACCAGGGCGCATGTGATGCTGATCAATACGCCCGACACATACGTCCCCGGATAGACTTGATTGTCGAGTCGCGGGAACTCGTAGAACATCCGATACAACTGCGTGACAAAGCCCGCCATTCCATAGCCGAGCCCCAGCCCGACCAAGCCCCCCATCAAGCCGATTGCCATACTGAATCGAGCGAAGTGCCAGAAGATCTGGCTGTCCTCGTAACCGATGGCCTTCAGGGATCCGATGATCGTCCGTTGTTGATCGATCAGTCGAGTCATGAGAACGTTTAATACCAACGCGGCCACCGCCAGAAAAATCGCCGGCATGATGCGACTAAAGACACCCAAGCCGCGGATTTCGTCGCTGAGGAATCGATGCGAGGCCTGTTGATCCCTCGGCGTGGTCGTGGAGACGCCATAGGGCTCTAGCATTCCTTCGATGCGTCGCAGCGTTTCGTCGGGATGCACCTTGGCCTCAGGGGCCAGGAGTCCCACGATCTGATTCGCAGCGCCGGAGAAATTAAAGACCTCCTCGGCAAACGTCTTCTTCAGATAGAACACGCCGAAATGCTCAGGATCCGGGGAGATGGCCCCCGGCCCCACCAGGTAGACAAACTCGCAACTGATGGCAGTTCCTACTACGAATAATTCCTGACGTCGGTTGTTCAGCAGCAAGTGGATCCAGTCCCCCGGCTGGATGCGATGATGTCGAGCAAACGCATCGTTGACGATCACCTCGTTGTCTCGCCGCCCGCTGAAATAGCCACCGCGCCGCAGAACGATGTCATTGATCACATGCTGTTGCCGATCGGGGAGCGAGAGGACAAGCCCATTGAGCGGGGCGGCCACTTGCTCCAGATCAACCGTGGCAAAAAACTGAATGCGGGGACGTATCTCCGTCACACCGGCGATCTGCGCGACGCGATCCAATTCAGCCAGCGGTACTTTCTTCAGGTCCACCCAGAAATCCGCCATGCGATTCTGTTGATAGTACTCACGCTGAGCGATTTCCAAATTGTGGTAGGCCGACCGCATGTAGATGAAGCACATCACGCCCACCGCGATCAGGCTCACGATGGCGACCAGCAGACCGCCTGAGTGTCGCACCTCGCGCCACAACTTGCGATCGAGCACGTTTACCACGTGATCTCCTCCGGTTGTTGCGGCGACGCGTTGACGTCAATCCCTTGAATCTGCCCAGACCGCAGATGCACGACACGGTCGGCGATCTGTCCTATCGCCGAGTTGTGCGTGATCAGTATGATGGTTTTTCCCAGCCGCTCGCGAACGTCCACCAAGAGACGCAATACCATCTTGCCGGTTTCAAAATCGAGTGCTCCCGTCGGTTCGTCGCACAGGAGTAACTCAGGATTCTTGGCAATCGCGCGGGCAATCGCCACCCGTTGTTGCTCGCCTCCGGAAAGTTGCGAAGGGAAATGGTTCATGCGATCGGCCAGGCCTACCAAGTCCAATGTCTCGTCGACATCCAGCGGGTTTTGCGAGATCTCCGTGGATACCAGCACGTTCTCTCGGGCCGTCAGATTGGGAACCAGATTGTAGAACTGGAATACAAAACCGATCGAATCTCGGCGAAATCGCGTTAAGTCGCGTGGCGAGAAACGCATGAGGTCCCGATCGCGAAACCAGACCTGGCCGACACTCGCCAGATCCATGCCCCCCATGATGTTGAGGAGAGTCGTCTTTCCCGAGCCGCTAGGGCCGACCATCACCAGGAATTCTCGTTCGAGCACGGATAGCTCGATGTCGCGCAGCACCTCGACGGAGACCTCCCCCATCTGGAACGTCTTGCCGACCTGCGATAAACGCATTAGGGGGAGTCGCGATGTGTCCGGTGCGTTCGTGGAAGGGGATGATTCGTGGACGGTCATTGGGATCCCATGTTGGCCGAGTGCGTCGGGTGCTCCCCGCTCAAGATCGTGGCCCCATGGGCACGATTAGCCTACCTATCTTCTATTATGGTTGGAAACGCCACGCATGTGTCGGCCGATCGCCGACGGATTCTACTTGTCCTATTCGATTGAACTGTCAACGACGCACCGATATTGACTCTGAGGGGCAAAGCCCCGCTGTTTGCCTAGCCCAGTCCATCGGACTGGGTAAGAGAATATCCGGGAACCGATAGGGCCAACGGCCCGGCCCTTGGCCCGGAACAGATCGATACACCCGCGCGGATGCCGACTCCGAAAACGTGGGTAATGTCAAGGGCACGACTTGGGAACGAGCGGAAAAAATCCGTTACGGCGTTGCCCTTCGGGGGCCAGAGCCTGAGACCGAGGCAAAACCGCCACGGCCATTAAGTAACACAGCCGTCCGCAATCCCAGGTCGCGACGCAGTGTCTCATGCATGCATCGAACTGCGCAGGGTGCACGATGTCCCTTGCTAGCGGCCAGCGACGGCGTTGGGCGTCACAAGATGTATCGGCTGTGCGGCATCTAGGGACTGCTGGCGGTGGAATTCAAGTTGTTCAGCTTGACGGACATTTGAACAGGTCTACGATTCCTTTATCTAATCTGAGGAACGAATGCGACGGGACTTGAGAGACAGGAGGTTCGTCATGAGCGCAACGGGGGGACGCATGCACTCGGGCATCGGATCGGGTCTGTTGTTGGCGTGGGCAACGGTAGCTTCTGCTGCCATCCATTTTGATGTCACGCCGATGGTCGCGGTGGGCGACGTGAGCACCGCTGAATTTCAAGGGGCTAATCCCGACGAAAAGCTGGTGGAAGCGAGATTCGCGATCACGACGTTCTTGCGACCGGGCGATGACAAGCAGCCGGTGGAAGTGATCTATTACTTCGAAAGTCCCGAACAAACGATGCAGGTCGTGGACTACTCACCCAAGACTTCGCTGGACACACCGATCGCGGGCAATGTGGGCGTGGAGACGCAGCAGGAGAAAAATACCAACTACGGCGTCACGGGGGGGCTGCAATACGGAAACGTGGGGAAGCTGGAAGGTACGGTCAATGGCGGTGTCAAAAATACCTCGAGTTTTCACTACGATCTCTTGCCGCCGATGCAACTGGTGTCGGCGTCCGGCACCATGTCACTGGGCAGTGGAGCGTACTTCAAGCTGCGCACCACGGCACGCACGTCGTTGGAGGGGGCACGTGAGTTCGTGCTCGTATTGCGGGTGCCCCGCAGCTGGCGCGGCGATGTGATGCGAATCATCTGCCAATCGACCTGTCAGAAGTCGGGTGGATTCCGATCCCTGGATGACGCGAAACAGTGTGGCGCCGGGAGCTTCTTGGTTCCCATGTATCTCGACGGAGATGAATTGGCCAAGTGGAGCGCACGGCAATTCTTACAAGCGCAGCGTCGCTTGCTGGAAGCTGCCAATGCTCAGGGACAAGAGATCGCGCGCCGGCGGCATTCGAGCGTATTTCACGAAATTGGCTCAAGCTTGTCGCTGGTTCCGCCCAGGATTCCTGCCGAATGGCTGACCGAGGTCGTGCAGCGGCCCGCGCGCGGAACGGCCGGGGCCTACGAACGCTATTTGCCTCAGGACGTCCGCAACGCAGCGGCGAAGTACCAGGAGGCGAAGCGCCATCTCGATCTGCTGGCACGGGCCACGCAGCCCTAAGCCCCTTGGCGTTCTCCGCGTCTTGGCGGTGGATCGTCCCGTCGAACCGGGGCGATCGTCCCCGTGTCCTGGCGCGTTGCCGGCCTAGTGATCGGCCTTGGTGACGGCGTTCGGCGCGTGATGTCCCTCAGCCGCGTGGTCCGCCGCGTGTGCGTCGTGCTTCTCCGGTGCCGCGTGTGCGTCGTGTTCCTTGTGAGGCTCCTGCGATTCGTGGGACGTGTCGCCCTCCTTGGTGGATTGGTGGAACTTGTCTTGGCGCTGAGCGTGCGTTCCTTGCAGCTCCGTGGCCAACTCGTTCAACAGATAGATCTCAACCCGGTCATTGCGAGTTTGCTTCTTGGCGTCATGATCCAGCGTCAAGGCTTCGTGGTTGCCGGCCTGACTGAGGCGAATACGATCGGCGGGAATCCCCGTTTCGATCAAAAACCGCATGACCGCCACGGAGCGAACGTAGGCCAGTTCCCAGGTATCCTGGCACACGTGACCCGCAGGCAACGGACGTCCCGAGCAGTGGCCGCGGACCTCGATTTTGTGCGGCAGGCCCTTGAGTCGGGGGACCAAGTCATTGATGCGGACCTTACCGCCATCCGAAAGTTCCACCGAATCGTTCTCAAAGGGGACGACCGTTCCCACCGCCGTTCGCTCGCCAGCGTGCAGCACCAATAGCTTTGGCTTCTTTACTTCCAGGTCCTCCACGTTGTCACTGGGGGAGGCGAGGTGCGGGATCTCGCCAGCCTTTTGCCCCTTGCGCCCTCGGCCGGCACGTGGGTCATTGAAATGTTCCGACACGGCCTCCTTGACCTTGGCGTTCTGGCCCACCAACCACATCACCATGAAAAAGGCCATCATGGCGGTGACGAAATCGGCGTACGCCACTTTCCAGGCACCACC
>SXHS01000212.1 GCA_005773145.1 Planctomycetaceae bacterium
GTCCGCGAGGCCACGGGGGTCTATGTGGTATTTGCTGGGCAGAAGCGGCCCTATCGCGCATCGGTCGTCGGCGTCGATCCGGCACACGACTTGGCGGTGCTCGAAGTCAGCGCCGGCGATGCCGACCTAAGGGCGCTCCCGATCGGCAGCTCTCAGGATCTGCAAGTGGGACAAAAAGTCTTCGCCATTGGCAACCCGTTCGGTCTTGATCAGACGCTGACGACGGGCGTGATCAGCGGACTCGACCGCGAAATCGCCGCCGGTGCCGGCCCGGAAGGGGTCGTAAAAATTCAAGGCGTGATTCAAACCGATGCCGCGATCAATCCTGGAAACTCGGGCGGCCCATTGCTCGATAGCGCCGGTCGGCTCATCGGGATCAACACGGCGATTGCCTCCACCACCGGCGCCTATGCCGGTATCGGGTTTGCGGTGCCGGTGGATATGGTCAATGAGATCGTCCCCGATTTGGTGCAGTTTGGAAAGCGGGCCAGCCCGGGACTGGGGATTTCCGTCGCCTCCCCCGCCACGTCGCAGGGGCTCGACCTGCAAGGCGTCTTGGTGCTCGGCGTGGCCGAGAACGGGGCTGGGCACAAAGCGGGCATCCGACCGACCACACGAGAGGGAGCGGATATCTTATTGGGGGATGTCATTGTCGCCTTCGATGATACGCCCATTCGCACCCCCCAGGACCTCCAACGGGCGCTCAGTCACCACAAGGTAGGCGACGAGATCACCCTCACCGTGGATCGGGAGGGCCAGATGATACCACTCAAGGTACGCCTGGATCGAGCGTAATTTAACCCCCGGCGCATCGTTTACCGCCCAGCCGTAGGCGCCGGCGCATTGTCCCGATTCTTGTCCATGGGCGTCTTTGAACCAAAGAAGGGAAACCACGGCACCTTGCCCTGCGCGTCGCGTTCGCGCCGCTCGATTGTGAGATCCGCATGGACCACCAGATGATTGTCGCGCATGACCACACGGGCCGACGCCCCGCGAAACCATTGCAAGGGGGGAGCCTGGAACGTGTCGGGAACCTCATCAGCGGATGGTGCGTGGCCCTGCGGCCAGGCCGACGAACCCCAACCAGCCGGCTGATCCGCCGCCTGCTCCCGCCAGCGATACGAACCGCCCAACGGGCATACCAACTCCACTCCCAGCACTCCCTGAGCTACCTGCAGAGCCTCGGTTGTTGGAACGCCGAGTTGTTGCGTCAACAGATGGAAAAACTGCACGTTGCCCAAGGAGGCCTTGTAGCACCGCTGATACAAGCGGGAATTCACCCAGTCGGAAATGCGGGTGCCGGCAAGATCTGCCACTCTTAAACGAATCTGTGCTTCCTCTTCATCCTGCACGACACGAATCTGGGGTGTCGCGGTCTCCAGTACATCGCGCGAGAACGACAACACCGAAAAGTCTTCGAACTGCCGACGGACCAGGCCTAGCGGAAATTCGCTGTAGCCCTGGGGGTCGGGCTGTGAGTCGTCTCCCAGGGCCAGATTGTCGAGCAAACCAAACTGTGGCCAGGCGCCTAGATACCCCGGTAACGAGCGCAAGGTTTGCATGGTGGCCAGAAACGGAATGCGGCGCTTGGTGGGTTCGGGCGATCCATCGCGCAGGCCTACAAATAGGTGATGCGGACCAACTGTGGGATCCCATGAACCGCCACGGACCACAGCATGGATATGGAGCAGATCGTCGTTCGGGCCAGCGACATAATCCTTGGTGGGTTCCCCCAATAGTGAGACGATCGTGCCGTACTGTTTTTGGTGGAAGGGGGACACATGGGCATCGATCTCCAACCGCTCGTGTGCTCGGGCCGCTGCCGCCTTCCCGTCCTGCGGAGCTTCCGCGGGCCCCCGGCGACGTACGCCCACCAAGACGGGATCCATCTCGGGCCATGATTGCTGTTGAAACTCCTGCCATTCGGCAATCTCACGCGCCTCTTGGGGTGTCACCCGCGATAGCGGTACATCGCCGATCGGTAAGTAGGTTCCCCGTTTGCCACGCAGCGAATCGGTGAGGTCTGTCTCTGCCTCGACGATGCGGCTGCCATCCGGGTACTGGCCAAATCCGTGCGGCAGCAATTGTCGGTCGACCAAGCCGGTCACGGATCCATTCGCCGTCCCTTCCGCACGCCCGGCCAGGCGCGCGAATTGCAGCAACTCCTGATCGATCGCCGATCGCAAGCGGCGGCGCAGTTCGACTTGATAGTGCGGCGAACTGAGATGTTGAAAGAAGGGACGCGACAAGTAAACCCATACCGTATCCTGCCGGGCCAACGGCATTTCCCGACGCGCCTGGCGGAATTCGGGCAGGTCTCCCAATCGATTTTTGCCCGCGCTCGCCCGCAGAAATCCCTCCATCACGGCACGAGATGTGGTGACCAAGTGATAGCTGCCACTTACGGCGTAGAAAGAGCGTAGTTCGTTGGACGGAGTGGACAAGAAGGAAACCTTCTGATCGGCGATCGTCACATCCGACAACGTTGCGCCGCGAGTGGCAAAGCGTTTCAGCGCGGCGGATCGCTGTTGTGAGATATTCAATCCCAATAACGGATTACGAGCTTCGAATAAGATGCCAATCCCCGCACCTTCCGCTAGGTAAAAGTCATGACCGATGAGCGCCACATCGGCAATTACTTGCGGTCCCAGGATTTCGGTGAGCGCGGACTCCTCGAGCGCCAGTTGTTGTTGCACACGCTTGTTCTTCGCATCATGCTGCCCCCGCTGGCGGATCATTTGAGCCAGATTGCCGCCGTAATCTTCCAAAAGATGGGTCAACCACAGATAATTCGTGAAGTCGCCGAATCGAACAGAAAAACAATCTGCCGGAACCACCTGCGCGATCGGCTCGATCGCCACTCTTGCTAACGGATCATCCGCAGCCATGGCTGCTGTCGTGAGACTTGGGGTTGGATCTGGCAACGCGACATCGGCGACTTCACGCGCGGGCGAGTCCGTTGCCAAAGCTTCTGCCAAAACGGCTTGACGCATGGCATCGGTGCGCAACAGCAAGTCCAGCGATTTGCGTCCAGGGGAAGGCTCGCGAATGGGACGTAAGGTTGCATCCGACAATAGGGGCGGCGGAAGCTGCAAGCGCCACTGCAACATGCGCGTCAGATACAGCTCGGCATCCGGCAGGTAATCAGCCGATCGGCGCTGTTGATCCAACATCTGATGGTATTGTCGCCACCACTGCCGCATGAGACGACGATGGCTGCGTGGGTTATCCATGGGGGTCAGACGATGAGTCTCCGAAGACACCCCCTCGACACGAACCTGCAAGGGCTCCGACCCCGTAAACAAAAAGGTTACCGTCACGTTCGCCGGAGTGTCGTCGGGACCAGCCTCCGCTGGGGATGCATCCGTCAATAGCCCACGCAGCGCGTCGAGAGGGCCACCGGTCGAGATCGCCGGGTAGTGAAGCCGTTGTTGGGATTCCGTCACAAAAATCGCGCGGGTGGCCAGCGCCACCTGCTGCGGACTGGCGTTGGCGGGCAAACGCAGGGTCACGCGACCAACCCCGAAGGGCTCGCCCACAACCGCCTCCGTCGGACTCCCCAACAGGGCCAATGGCTGAGCACGGACCGCCTCCGGCCCATGGGCGGCCACGATCGCCAGCAGACAGCCAATGATCACTCGGTGACGGCTTGACTCGCCGCAACACGCTCCATCACGAGAGAACACCGGTGCCCCAAGCCATCGAGCTGACCGTACGGCCAAACGCCTATCGAACTGTCGTGTCATAACGTTACTCCATGACGGATCGCTGGTAGCATTTGAACCTCGGCATTATCACATATTTCCCATTAGATGGTATACGTTACGGTCGTTGGAAGTCCATGGAGTGATTCAGGGCACGACGTCAGTAGTGTGACTTGCTGGGACTACAGAAGGACTCTTGCTATTCTCGTGAATTCAAATCGGGATTCGGTGCATGCGGATAAGCGACTGGCTGGTAGGCAATCGCCAGCTCGGGGGTCCATATCTGCGGGCCGCCGCGTGCGCGTGATCTGAGGACTCGGTCGAGTATTCCGCCCGACAACAAAGTGCGCTCGACGGGATAAGTCGGGCGTCCTGTGTGCACCATCGTTTCAATGGCTTTAAGCAAATAGGCGAAATGAGGATAATGCGGGTCGGATCGTTCTTCAAAGGAGGTGGCAAGAACCGTTTCCTTGCCTCTAATACGTAAGCCAACGGCGCTACGTGAAATCGAGGGAAGCATCAGGACTGCGCCCTGCAAACCATCGCAATACTCAAATAGGAACAGCGTTGCGCCATCGTCCCGGTACACGTCCGCATGGGCGGTCTTGGGCACAATCGCTAGAGCAGCATCTAACACATCCTTGTTAACCATTCTCTCATGTACAGCCGTCCAAGCTTCTGGACCTTGGAGACACTGCACCCATTTCACCCCCGTTTCAGCCCCAGCACGTCGTTCCACCAATGCTTGATAACATTCCAGCGCGTGGATGCCGTACTTATCCAACTCGCCATAGCCAACGCCGACGGCCGACTCCACAGGACTGCCCAGGGGAACCTCAACAAGCGGACTGCGATAGCTGACAGGCAGGGATGAGCCTGCCATAAGCGGAATCTTCATCTCACCTGCTCGATCGTACATCCACTTGGCATCATCCCATACTGGCCCCAAGTGTTTATCATTAAAAACCGGCACAACTCGTTTGTGCGCTGCGAACGAGTTCGAAACCTCCTCAAAAAAGCGCCGCCGGGGATAAAGGCGTTGGCCAAGGTCATTCATGGGATAGTCACCGTGCTCACCGATGATCAAGACCCCGTCGACGGCGATGGCGTTGCGTTCAAGCGTTAGCGCTCCGGCAATGGTATCGAAAATAGGAATTTTGTACTGATTGGATATCCCGCGCGCCAAGTCATTTCGGGGAAACTGATCAACGTACATGGAAGCCAGCGTCAAGGCTGGACCAGGTCCGCCATCATGTTCCCAACCCGTTAAGATCTTCCCGAGAATTGCCTCTGCGTGCGATCCTGGACGATAGACGGTGACTACCGCGGCAACCGACTTAGCGGCCCCGCGCGTGCCAGCGGCTGCGGGCGACTCATCTCCGGCGGCGATGAATGCTCTGGAAGCCCCCACCAGTCCGACGGAGGTGGCCGTCATGAATTTCCGTCGACTGATCATTGCCGCTATCTCCGTCGGCGATTGTTGTAACAATTTTGAGCCTACATTGACATTCGATGCTGCCGACCCGTTGTGATGTCAGCAGTTCGAACCAGAGTTGCCACTTCGTCGACTGTGTCTTGCGGCATGTCAGAATACCATGGTATCAACATGGTCGGTGGGTTGGTAGCATGCTGGGAGCTCTGCGGGCCGCATGTGGGGGCGATTCCCGTCGTAACCCGAAGCGTTAGCGAGAGACCATTGCGAGGGGCGTTAGCGAGGAAATTTCGGACTCGCTGATCGCTAACGCCGATCGGTGTCGGCTGCGCCGTTCGCAATGGCCGGCTCGCGCAGCGGACCCAGCAGTAACAGCTCGGACTTGCGCAGGAAGTAGGGGACGCGAGCCACAATCCCCACGTCGCGGGGCAGATGTCCGCCGATTTTCTCGAAATCATGGCTTGAAGTGATCAAGTAGTGCGAGTCTTCCCTTGTCAAAAAAGAGACCGCCTCGTCTGCTTGTCGACGTGTCAGCTCGCGGATGGGGCGTCGCGCGTAGAAAACCCAACTCGGCTCCAAACAGCCGTAAGCGGCTAGTTGAGATGGCGATGTCGTCGGCGGAATACAAGACAAAAGAACATCACTTTGTTGATGTTGATCAATGCGTGTGGTGCCATAGGCAAACAGTCCCGTCGCGAACACCGTCGCCGTAACCGCCAGGCTGACGGCCACGCGCTGCGGTTGTTGTTTCGTCAAAAAGACCCAAGTCATCGCACCACCAGCAAGTGGCACAAGACCCAGCAGGCCCAGGCTCGCTTCACCTGGCAAGTATCGGATCCCTGCGAATACCAAGCCTGCCGTAATGCCAAACCCCGCCAACAACAGCGTCACACTCACGGCTCGCCACCAGTGGGGTGAGACGATCAACTCTCCGTCCAGCCATCGATCGATCATCAATCCCAACAACAAGCCAACCGCCGGATAGGTGGGAGTGATATAGCTGGGAAGTTTGGTTTGCGCCAACGAAAAGGCGCCGATGTAGACACCGACCCAGCAAACCGCAAACAGCACACCCGCCGCTTGCTGGTTGGTACGACGCAACTGTGAGGCAACAAAAACGGACGTGGGTACCGCCAATACGGACCACGGAAACGTACCGACCAACAAGGCGACGAGGTAGAACAGAATGGCAGGACCGTCATGACCCTCCATAGGAGTCAGCGCCCGGCCCAGGTTGTGCTCGAGAAAAAAACCACGCAGCCAGGCGCCATCCGTGCGTAGGCCCACCCAGACGTACCATGGTGCTGCCACGGCCAGTGTGGCCATCAAGGCTGTCGGCCAACGCATCGTCGCTAATGTCCGCAGACCATGACGCGGCTGCAACCAGTGGGCTAAGGCGCGCATGGCCGTTTGGTACCCGACCGTGGCCGATGTCGTCGGCGTTTGCGGCAGGCGCGCCAGATAGCGAAAGGCAACGATCACGGCCACGGGTAGCACGATGCCAACGGGGCCCTTGGCTAGTACCGCCACGCCGAAAACAGCAAAGACAGACGCCGTCGCGACGTGTGTCGCGGGATAGTAGTCGGGTGATGCCACCGGCCGGCTACCCTCGCTGGCCCGCGATAGGTGCGATGGGCGCGAGGCCTGGAGTGTCTCCGACGGGGGAAAGGCCAACCAGGCATAAGTTGCCAGTCCCAACGTGGTGCAAAAAATGAGCAGGGCATCTGGTGTGGCCGCTCGACCGGCAACACCGAACATCAGGCAAGTGGACAAGGCCAGGCCGCTCCACAACCCGGCACGAGGACTGAACAGGCGTCGCCCGAGATGATACGTGACCAGTACCGTGGCCGTCGCCGCCACTGCCGACCAAAATCGGGCCGCGAACTCATTAACACCAAACACCGCGTAAGCGGTCATCATGCACCAATACAACAACACCGGCTTGTGCGTGCGTAGCTCGGCGTTGAACATGGGTACGACCCAGTCCTGCCGCTCGAGCATCTCGTAGGCACAACCCGCGTTACGGGGCTCGTCCCGGTCCCACAATCGGGCCGAGCCGAGGTTAAGAAACAGCACACTGGCACAGACAGCCAGAAGTAGCAGTTGGTGACGAACTAGAGAATTCCACGACGTGTCAGAGGCTGTCGAGATATTCGAGGCTTTTGTCGTCCGATGCATAATCCAAGGCCCTGCTGTTGCCGCCCGAGGATGGAGTGACGTCGAGCCACGCGGCTGAAGTCGTCCGGCAGGGTCCGCCAATTGCGATCACTGCGGTACTACCGGGCGCGCGGAGCATAACGGGCCGGCCAAAAAGGCACAACAGCAGCTTAATCTTGAGCAGTGCACGACTACCGTCATCGCGCGGTTGCTGGGACGATTCCCATCGTAACCCGAAGCCTCAGCGAGGGAATTCCTGATGTTCTCGTTATCGTTGATAGCACTGCAATGTGCGCTAGTTCAAAACGACCAAGGCCGATGGTCGCTAGCAGTCCACGAACCGTGGTCCGCGTGATCGTCACGCGAAGTCAACCGCGTGGTCGTCGCGAGGAAAGCATTCGCGGACCACTTCATGGAATTCGCTCGCATTCGAGACGGTGGCGATACGAGCGCGAAACTTGCGGCACCCCGGTCGCCCCTGCGCGTAGGTGCAGGCATACTTTCGCATCAACACGGTTCCCCGCTCGGCGCCGAATCGCTGCACCAACAGGTCGTAGTGCCGCAACATGCACTCCGCCTGCTCGGCCAGGCTGGGATCGGCGGGAATTGGTTCGCCGCGCAAAGCCGCCTGCACTTGCCGAAACAACCAAGGGCGTCCGAGCGAGGCACGGGCAATCATCACACCATCCACCGGATACCGCTGGAAGGCGGCCACAACGGCTGCGGGGGAATCCAAGTCGCCATTCCCAATCAAGGGAATGGCTCTCAGGTGATGCCGAATTTCAGCAATGCGATCCCAGTCGGCCGTCCCCTGAAAGTAATCCTGTGCCGTTCTGCCGTGCACGGTCAGCGCCGCCGCACCCGACGCTTCGACAACTCGTGCCACTTCGCAAGCATTGATTTGGTTGCGCGTGCAACCCAAACGGATCTTGGCCGTCACGGGGGTGGGAGCACACGCCCGTACCACACGCTCGATGATCGCAGCCATGCGATCTGGATAACGCAACAGGTACGAACCGCTCTGCGCCTTCTCGGATACCTGCCTCACCGGACAGCCGAAGTTGATATCCACAACACTCACGCCAAAATCGTGCGCCAACCGGGCTCCCACGTGGGCCAGCGTTTCGGGATCGTTGTCCCAAATCTGCACCGCCAATGGTCGTGGCTCTTCCCGCACCCCCCACAAACGATCGGGGACTTCTTGACGTTCGCGATCGCGCCAGGCGAATCCCTTGGCGCAAATCATCTCGGTGGCCTGCAATCCGGCTCCGCCGTATTCGCGCACGATCTGGCGAAAGGCGAAATTCGTAAAGCCCGCCATCGGCGCCTGCAGCACGGGCGGATCCACGATCAACGGACCAATGCGCAACGGAACTATCTGTTCCGGAACGGACCGCGCAAACGACGGCCCCCGCAAGCAATCTGCAAGAGTCGGGGTGCAATTCATGTTCGCCGTCGTGGTGATTCGTAGCTAAGGTTCATAGCGCTGAAATCGACCGGGAGACGCCATCATCGGAGAGGACACATTGCCGGTCCCCATCGCGGGAGCGTATCCCGGTGCCAAGGGATCGTAATTGTAGTTGGTGGGAGTCGGGGGAATCCAGCCGGCTGCGGGCGAATTCGCGCGACCAGGCACGGCGGCCGGTGTTTGCCACACCAGATTGGTCCCAGATGGTGTGGGAACCATCTGGCCGGCGGAACTCAAGGATGCACGCGGTTGTTGAGCCGCAGCTGGAACGGTTGCTGCCACCGAGCCCGGTGTAAGCGGCTCGGTGTATGTCGCCCATGTGCCAGTTGGGACCGTCGCCTCACGGGCCGATGGTGGACCATTCCAAGCAGCGGGCGCAGCAGGACTCGACGGCGGTTGCGGCGTGAACTGCGGCCATTGTGGCGGCAATGTGTTCAGGGCGGCAGCAGTCGGTGGAGGCTGAAGCGCCGGCGCTTGACCTTGCACGGGGACACCGGGCGAGCCGGCTGGCATGGTTTGATACCCATCGGGCCTACCAATGGAGCCCGTTGGCGGCGGTGGAATGCGACTCGCACTCAAAGACGAGAACGGATCGAATTGACCATTCGGGTTGCGGCAACCTCCGAGCAATACCGAGGCAGCGACCATGATCGCCAAGTGGTGACCACGCACTGTGGTCTTTCTCCGCACATCCATTCGCCGACTCCATTTGTACCCTGCCCATCATCCTGATGGGACCGCTGCCACTATGCAAGAAGGGTGACAAAACCTACTCGTTTTGTCACCCTTCTCCAATAGCAGTCCACGCTGATTCATCCGCAGCACAACGGCCAGCCGCTAGCAGGGCTAGCGCGTTGTGCCGACTGGACCCATCAGTCCGGCATTATTCCGTCGCGACCAGTGCCACCGGACTTCCCACGTAGGGATTCCTAATGTCCGCGACCTTGTCCTTGTGCAGGTGGTTCGCAACGCGGTCCGACGACTCTTCGGTGGATGAATCCGACTTCGAGGGCTTTGCGTAGGGATTCACAATGGTCGCCGGCCCAGTCGGTTCCACGATCTCGGGGGTGGGCACGCTGCCCGGATAGGCAAATGGACTGTAACCGTACGTCCTCGGCACCGGGGCGCTGTAGTACACCGGCGGGTGGAGCGCGAAATAAGGGGGCGTGGGAATGCGACCCGTCGCATACGGCATCTCAAAGAACGAGCTGCCGGTCAGTGGGCCGTGGGCCTGGCCATACCCCGCACCGTAGCCGTAGCAAGCGGGGAAGCCGCCATCCGCCACCGCCACACGCGAGATGCCAGCCGTGGCCACCAATGCAGCGGCAGCCAGCAACAGAGAACGGGATAGGTGTACATGGGTGCTCATCGTCGGTTCCTCGGCTGAGAGAAAAAAGGGATCATTGGGCCATTTCGGTCCCGCTATCTTTTAGGCTAGTTACCCGTGAAGCCAAGTTCAATAATATTCCGCCAGGCGGGCCCGATTTTTCGACGACCCGTGGGACCAGGACGGCTCGACTCGACTGCCGAGTTGGACTACCTTGACCCCCAGCGGCTTCGGCATGCCGCTGCGCCGTCGTCCCAAAGAGAGGTGTGGACCGCCTCAGTGATCATGCACGTTCCCCAACTAACTCCCAACTTGAAGCAGGAAGCGACGCGACTGGGCTTTAACGCAGTGGGCATCTGCCCGGCCGTCACCCCGGCGGGAATCCACCGCTTTCGAGACTGGCTGGCGGCGGGATACGCCGGCCAGATGCATTATCTTGAAGACCGAGCAGCGGCCTATGAGCATCCCGAGCATGTCCTACACGGCGTCCGTAGTCTGGTGATGTTGCGTACGGACTACTGGACGGGGCCGGCCCCCGCCAGTTCACCCGGAACGGGCCGCGTATCGCGTTACGCTGGGAGCGGTCTCGACTACCACGACGTGATTCACGCCCGCTTGAAACAGCTCGCCCAGTTCGTGCGGCAAGAGGTCCCGACGGCCTTGACTCGTGGAGTGGTGGACACGGCACCACTGCTGGAACGCGAATTCGCACAAATGGCGGGGCTGGGCTGGATCGGCAAGAATACCTTGCTTTTGAACCGGCAGAGCGGCAGTTGGTTTTTCTTGGCAGCCCTGTTGACCAATCTAGAATTGGACTACGACGACGCCTACGAGACGGATCATTGTGGATCGTGCCGCGCCTGTCTGGATGTCTGTCCCACACAAGCATTTCCGCAACCTTATCTGCTGGATGCCCGCCGCTGCCTGAGTTATCTGACCATTGAGTTGCGGGATCTCCCGCCGACGGAGCTGCGGGGAGCGATGGGGGATTGGGTTTTTGGTTGTGATTTGTGCCAAGAGGTTTGTCCATGGAGTCAACGGGCGCCATGGTCGACAGATGAAGCTTTTCGCCGCCGGGAAGATCTGTCGCCGTTGGCGTTACGTCCCCTGTTTGAACTAGACGAAAACGCATTTCGCGAGCGATTTCGTCGGACTCCACTCTGGCGTGCCAAGCGGCGCGGCATACTACGCAACGCGGCGTTGGCGTTGGGAAACCGGCCATTCCCCGCGGCGATACCCACCTTACAGCGAGCGTTGCAGGACGCGGAACCGCTGGTGCGCGGGGCGGCCGCATGGGCCCTCGGCCGCTTCCCGCAAGCGTCGGCCCGCGCGGCCATTGAACAACATCAGGCGCACGAAACGGATGAAATGGTTCTGAGCGAGATGGCCGCCGCGCTGGCCGGGAGCCCGTCATGAATCGCCCCGTGTGGCCCATCCTGTTTGAAGATAACCATCTGCTGGCGATTGCCAAACCGGCACCGTTGGCAACCATGGGCGCGTTGGCTTCTCAAGAAACCTTACTCGATCAGGCCAAGTTGTACCTCAAGCACAAGTATCGTAAGCCGGGCAACGTCTACCTGGGAGTGGTCAGTCGCCTCGATGCCATGGTCACCGGCGTGGTGGTGTTCGCGCGAACTTCCAAGGCGGCACAACGCCTGTCACAACAATTTCGGGATCGGAAAACCCGCAAGCTGTATTGGGCATTGGTGCCACACCCGCTGCAGCCGCATGCGGGAAGTTGTCGCGACTGGTTGTTGAAGGACGATCAAAAGCACCGCATGCGCGTTGTGTCTTCGACGACAGCCGGCGCGCAATGCGCCGAACTCGGCTACCGCACCTGCGGCACGGTGGGGCGATACTCCTGGCTGGAAATCGACCTGTTGACCGGCCGAAAACATCAAATCCGAGTGCAGCTGGCCGAACTCGGAGCACCGATCTTGGGAGACCGCAAGTACGGCAGTCAGGCCAGGTGGCCCCAGGGAATCGCTCTGCATTCCCGCGAGTTGCACTTGGATCACCCGGTACAGCACACGCCACTACATCTGATCGCACCCGTGCCTGACAGCTGGCGAGAGTCGGGATTTCGCGGATAGATTGAGACGATCGAGATCACCATCGTCTTCTCGATGCCGCCAGCATCGCAAACGATAGGATGATCGCCAGCCCCGACGGTTCCGGCACTTGATAGACCAACATCACCGTGTTATTGACGGCCGCGAGTGAAAAACTTGCTTGTGTGGGCATGGGTGCATGCGTATCAAACCAGGAGGCGTCAACCTGGAACTTACTACGATCGAACCCCATGAGCTGATCGGCCGTGGCAATCGTCCACGATTGGTTTTGAAACGGATCGAAGCCGGTTAAACCGCTGCCAACCCCGAGCGGGTCGAAGCCAACCAGCTGCAGGACAAATGGGGTCTCGGTGGTAGCCGAAACGTTCAGTGTCTGGCTCGCATCCAGCAGGTCCCAAGCGATGCCCGCTCCTTGCGAATTGGTGGAATCCCATTCCCAGCGATAGATGCCACCAGGGCCCCACGTCACATCCCCCTCGATGGTTAATAGCCCTGGACTTGCGCCGGGGGACAAGGTTCCGCCCAGGGCGAAGGTTGCGTCATTGACGAATCGCCCGTTGCCGGAGACCGATTGCCCCGCATGCGTCACCATCAGGGGGACGGGCTGTCCCCAGCGTCGAATTTCCAGCGTGTTGCCGGTGGGGATCTCGATCGACGCGCGGAAATCGTCGCCGCTTCCTAACAGATCAAGCACAGCGTTTGGCGACTGCGCCACGATACGACCTGTAATGGGAACTGGCTTTTGGCCGGTCAGCCCGGCCGGATGGCGGACCTGAGTATCGATACGTGCCAACCCTTCCACATGAATGGGGCCAGCCAGTTGCATGGTCCCCACGCCGCCGACCATTAGCGTGCTGCAATCCAACAGCCGTACGGGCCCGTCGATGGTCACGGGCCGAAGGTCCCACTCATTGGTTAGTCGCCCCGTGGTTGCGACAGTGATCGGTCCTTGCATGTTGGCCGAATGATATTCCGCATAGAATGCCAATTCGCCACCTTCGAGTGTCACGGCGTTGGTCAGGGGACCAAACGATTGTACCGAGTCATCCATTTGGACATTTAGTCGGCTGCCCGGAGCCATGGTGAGAGGGCCATTGCCGAGCGCCCCCACGCGCATGGCCAACCGCGTAGCCTCAACCGTTACCGGACCACTGAAGTTGGGGCTCGACCGCATGAGCCAGAAGTCACCTCCCACGGTAAGCGGGCTATTGCCTTCGAATACCGCGTCTCAGGCGCGATCGCTCTTGATGCGTGACGCCGCTTGGACTGAAGTAACGCCAGGAATCTTGGCATTCGTATTTCCCGTGAACTCGAGCAGGCCTCCCGCGAGCGTCATGGAGCCGGTTTGGGTGGAGTTCGTAAGCAGCAAATGGCCACCCGTCATTAGGACGGGCACGGGAACCTCTTGTGCTTGCAACTGGCCATCCTCCACCGTGATCGTACCTTGGAACTCACCCATGAATCCAAAGAGCTGAGCCAAGCCAGGCCCTGACTTGCGTAGATGCCCCGTTCCGGCAATTGCAGCGAACAGGTGCCCCTCGCGCAAGTCGAATTGGTTGAACGCAATGTGTTGTCCATGGCCATCCAGAATGCCGTCATCGGTCAGCGTTACATCACCCAGGTGCCAATGAGCTCCCGATGGACCGTACAATCGGACGCGGCCGCCAGACACGACAACATCTCCTCCAACGGGGATGCTATTTTCCCACACATTGGAATCCGAATTTCCCCCCAGGAATCGCGTGATTCCCGTATACGTTTGGGGACTGCGAAGAGACACTCCGTTTAAGAACGTGACATGGACCGGCCCGATTGAATTGTCTTCAATCACCGCTTCGATCTCTCCGCGGTGGACGACCAGTTCTTGATCCGCATCTTGGCCCACGGTGACACGACCATTTGTCAGTTTGGCGCCTATCAGTCCGCCGGACTCGATCGTCAATAGATGCCCACCCAAATCCGCTTCCGTCTCCAGCGTCAGTGAATAGATGGACCGAGCGGCAGCGAGCACTGCCGGGGTGGACCAACGCACATTGTCGGTTGGACCGCTCGTATTCACATCCGACGTGTACTGATCCAGAAGCGTCAATCCCTGGCTGCCGTAACTGGCAAACCCCTTGGTACGCATGGGGCTATCGTGAATTTCGGTCGTGATCCATGAGCCAATGATTCCGTTGCGCAACGTCGGCGGCTGCTCAAACTGAACGCGGTTGTTGATGCCGATGGCAACGTTCGCCACAGCGCCAGGGCTGCGTAGAAGTTCCTCAAAAACCAGTGAGTCACTCGAAGAGTTGATGACTTCGATTTGTGAGTTTCCTTGGACCAGGTTGAGCGCACCCAGAGTCTCTTGGATCGGATCGTTGTTTCCAGTCCCTTCTCTCAGAAAACGCAACGTGCCCCCTTCCATGGACAAGGGAATGTGGTCCGCGATTCGACCATCGGGATCGGAATAGGGACTGTAAAGGTACAACGTGGCGTTGCTTTCAATGTGAATTCGCGACGTGCTGGCAAGTTGCCCTTGTCCCGACAAGATGAGCAATCCCTTGTGCAATCTGGTTTCACCGGAATACGTATGTCCATTCCCCGAGATACTTAAGTAACTGTTGCTTGACGATCCATTAATGATTAAAGATCCACCATAAATTTCGCTTTGAATTTCCGCACCCGGCGACGAATCGCCACGGATCGTTGA
>SXHS01000213.1 GCA_005773145.1 Planctomycetaceae bacterium
GCCATTTAATATGCCAATGATGGTTTCCTAAAGACGGCTTGCGGTACAGGCTCAAAAACGGCGAAAAGAAGCGACATGGGCAAGGAAGAGAGTTTGGCGACGTCATCACCCCTGGGTGCTTGGTTTCAGCTTGGAGTCTACAAGCGAAATCAGGGCCGGATGGTGCGCAAGACGACGTTCGGCGTTCTATTCGTCATTGCGATGTTTGGCGCGTGGCGGCTCGCTGAGTCGCTGTTGGTGCAGACGGGTTTGAGCGAGTATCGCTACCTCATTGGCGGCTTGGTATTTGCGGTGGGTGGCTGGATCAGTTATCGACTGGTGAATCAACCGCGGTTTGCCGATTTCCTGATTTCGGTGGAAGCGGAGCTCAACAAGGTGTCGTGGCCGACTCGCACCGAGTTGATTCGGAGCGCGGTGGTGGTGATCGTGATGATTTTTGTGTTGGCCTTTGTGTTGTTCTTTTTCGATTTGCTCTGGCAGAACGTGTTTACGTGGTTGGGTGTTCTCCAATCTCCGGGGACAGAGAATTAATGGGCGAGCTGGCAGACGATCAAGACATTCAGGCATCTTCCGCGGCTGCGGTTCCGTCGCCGGACGAGGGGGGGCCTCACACGGCACCGGCCTCGGACAGTGTCGAGGCAGACTTCCAGGCCGATGCGGCAAGGCATGTCGAGGGAGAGCACGAGGAGTTGGCTCCGAGCGCCGCGCGACGGCGGGGGAGTCGTGGTGCGCAGGCACGCGCCAGCGAAGCGACGGCGCCCGAGTTGACCGATCCGGATCTCGCCGACGCGGAAGACAACCTGCCGGATGAGGAAGAAGAAGTCCCCTACGACGAAAACGTCAAGCCACTCGAGGAATTCCTCGAGGATGAAAACGCCGAAGTGGAACTGAAGTGGTACATCCTTAAGGTCCAAAGCAACCGCGAGAACTCAATTTGCGAGGGTTTGCAGCGACGCGTTCGGGTGGCTGGATTGGACCGATTTTTCGGCGATATCCTGGTCCCCACCGAAGATGTAGCGGAATTCAAGAACGGCAAGCGTTATGTGGTCAAGCGGAAGCTGTATCCCGGGTACATTGTCCTGCGCATGTGCCTAAACGACGACACCTGGTTCCTGGTGCGCGAGACGCCTGGCATTGGCGATTTCGCGGGGTCCGCCGGCAAACCTACCCCCATGTTGTCGCACGAAATTGAGCGGATCATTAAATCGTCGTCACCCAAGAAGCCGGGTGAGGAACCGATTAAGACCGCGATCCCGTTCAAGCAGGGCGAACGTGTGCGAATCAAGGAGGGAACCTTCGAGAACTTCGAGGGCGAAGTGGAAAACATTGACGAAGCCAACGGGCGCGTGACCGTGATGATCAATATTTTTGGTCGGTCCACGCCGGTCGAGTTGGAGCACTGGCAGATAGGGGCGATTTAGGCTGGTTAATCGCTAGTTCATTCAGGGATTTTTTGGCATCCGGTGATCGAGGCAGCCTCGACGCATGAAGATGCTCGAGATAAGGTCGAATTCGTTATGGCTAAGCAACTGGTAGGTAGCGCGAAGTTTCAGGTTCCCGGTGGGCAGGCCACTCCGGCTCCCCCCGTCGGCACCTCGTTGGGCAAGTACGGCATCAACCTGGGGCAGTTTGTTCAGCAGTTCAATGAACGGACGCGAGAATACGCAGGGACGCCCATTCCCGTGGTGGTGAGCGTGTACAGCGATCGGTCGTTCGAGTTCATCACCAAAAGTCCCCCGGCGGCCGCGTTGCTCAAGAAGGCGGCTGGCATTGCCCGCGCTTCCGGGACTCCAAACCGCGAAAAAGTGGGAGTGGTCACGCAACAGCAAGTTGAGGATATTTGCCGCCAGAAGATGGCCGATCTTAACGCGCGTGACATGGAACACGCGCGACGCATGATCGAGGGAACAGCGCGAAGCATGGGAATTGAGGTCCAGTCCTAGGCGAATTGGGACAAGATCGGGTGATTAGAAATCAGTAGCAGGGAAAGGTTGGCGGCATTCGATGGCAAAGCGATCCAAACGATATCGAGCCCTCGCAGAAAAAGTACCCACCGCGGACCCCATCGCGTTGGAGAAAGCAGTCGAGATCCTGAAGCAGTTCGGGACCACTCGCTTCGATCAGACCGTGGAAATCGCCATGCGTTTGGGAGTGGATCCCAAGCAGGCCGACCAGATCGTGCGCGGCAGCCTCGTGCTGCCGCACGGCATTGGCCGCACACAACGGGTTGTGGTTTTCGCCAAGGGTGACGCGGCCGCGGCGGCTGAGCAAGCAGGTGCGGATGCCGTGGGGCAGGAGGATTTGGCGGAACGGATCAAGGGTGGCTGGTTGGACTTTGATGTGTGTATCGCCGCTCCCGACATGATGGGATTGGTCGGCCCGCTCGGACGCGTGTTGGGCCCCCGCGGTTTAATGCCCTCCCCGCGAGCCGGTACGGTCACGCCCGATGTGGCGAAAGTAGTCAAGGAGTACAAGGCGGGGAAGGTGGAGTTTCGCAACGATGCCACCGGCATCGTGCACGCGGTTGTGGGCAAGCTGAGCTTCGATCAACAAAAGTTGCTGGACAACGTCCAGGCCTTTATCCACTACATCCAGGGACTCAAGCCGGCGTCCGTGAAGGGTACCTACGTGAAGGGAATCGCCTTGAGCGCAACGATGAGCCCCAGCGTACGCGTCGCAGCGTAACGCAACGAACACCTGGCAGCGAACACCTGGCAGCGAACACCTGGCAGCGCGAATCACGTGGCCGGTGCCAAGATCATAACGACGAGCGGTGGGTTAGAGAGCGAGACATGCCATGAGCAAACGAATGAAGGATTTGATCACACGTGACTATGCCGGGCGACTGGCGAACGTGGAGAACGCCTTGCTGGTCGACGTGATTGGCATGAGTGCCAACGATGCGTGCGCCCTCCGCAAGCAGTTGCGCGAGAAAAAGATTCAGTTGATGGTGATCAAGAACAGCTTGGCCCGTCGGGCGACCGTCGGCTCCCAGCTGGATGGACTTATGGAGACCGTGGACGGCTCCCTAGCGATCGTCTGGGGTGGCGAGGACATCATTTCGCTGGCCAAAGTGGTGGTCGCACTGACCGAGAGCAAGGCCTACAGCGCGACCCTTAAGTCGTGTGGCGGCGTGATGGAGGGCGAGCACCTGACGGCCGAGCGAGTGAAAGCCGTTAGTAAATGGCCGTCGCGGACGGAAATGCTCAGCATCCTGTCCGGACAATTGCTGTCGCCGGGAGCCCAATTGTCTGCGGCGTTGCTGGGACCTGGTGGTCAGTTGGCCAGCCAGATCGAGCAGATCGCCGAAGGAAAGGGTCCGGGGGCGGGCGCGGCCGAGGCCGCCGATGCCTCAGCCTAGGCGTGCTTAGGCAATTGTAGATGAATAAGACGCGGATGACTAAGTCGTATTCGAGTCGGGATCAATTGTAGTTTGGGACAGCTTGTAGTTTGGGACAGCGCATCGCAGATGGAGTTGGGACTCATCTCTGCGGTGCCCATTTTTGCAGAAAGGGCGTTTTGAACATGGCCGATGACACCGCTACCCTCGAAGTGGCAACCGAGATCCGCAGCTTGGGGGATCAGATTGCCGGGCTGACCTTGAAACAAGCCAAGCAACTCAGTGACTACTTGAAGGACGCCTACGATATCGAACCGGCCGCCGGCGGCGCGGTCATGATGGCGGCTCCAGCTGGCGGCGGCGGTGAAGCCGCACAGGCTGCTGTGCAGACCGAATTCGACGTGGTCTTGACCGGCTTCGGCGACAAGAAGATCGGCGTGATTAAGGAAGTCCGCGCCCTGACGGGACTTGGCTTAAAAGAGGCAAAGGATTTGGTGGAAGCCGTGCCGAGTAAGGTCAAGTCGGGCATTGCCAAGGAAGAGGCCGAGGCCGCGAAGAAGCAACTGGAAGAGGCCGGCGCCACGGTGGAGATCAAATAGTTCGTGTCGTGGTTGGTGTCGCAACGCGGCTGGGTGTCGCAGCCCAGCCGAGACCGAGAGTACGGCAGTCCCCCCAGAGAGGTTTCGCGCCGCTGGCCCGTTCGCAGCGGCCGTAGCGCGGGTGGTATGGCTTGACCAGCATAGCTTTCCTCATGCCCTTAGGGTCCCAAGCCCGCGGGGTTTTGTGCATTCTCCAAGCCGATGTGCTGAGGGTGCGCGCCGATTTTCCCCGCCAGGGATCCGTTCGGGGCCACGCCCTCAGGGTCGACGGACCTTTTCCCCATTTAGTCGCTAAGGAGACATAACGTCCATGGCCATTTCGACGCAACGGCGATTGATTCCCAAGGAAGTTCGCGTCTTCGGTAGCGGGCGAGAACAATACGCCATCCCCGATCTTACGGGCATCCAGACGACCAGTTACGCGGCGTTTCTCCAAGAGGAAACGGCGTCGGACCGTCGTAAGGATGAGGGACTCGAGAGCGTGCTGCGCGAGATCTTTCCCGTGGAAAGCTATGACAAGCAGCTGATGCTGGCGTATGTCAAGTACGAACTGGGGAAACCCCGCTACACCCCAGAGGAGTGCCGGCAACTGCGTTTGACCTACGGTCGGCCGCTGCGCATCTGGCTGCGACTGAACAAAGAAAAGCCCGTCGAGGAAGAGGTCTATTTGGGGGATATCCCCATCATGCTGGGGGGTGGTGAGTTCATCATCAACGGTGCCGAGCGCGTCGTCGTCAGCCAGTTGCATCGCAGTCCAGGCGTTGATTTCGTGCTGGAGGATGACACGACGACCGACCGCAAGCTCCCCAGCTGCCGCGTGATTCCAGAGCGCGGGAGCTGGATTGAGATCAGCGTCACCAAGAAGGATAGTCTCTCCGTGCGGATCGATCAGAGCGGCAAGTTTTCCGCCACGACGTTGTTGAGGGCGATGAGCCCCAAGTACAGCGACAACGCCGAAATCATTCGGGCGTTTTATGAGACACGCGTTGAGAAGATCGTGGATGGCCGCAGTGTCACCAAGATCGAGGGCAAGATCTCCGTGGATGATGTCGTCTATCCCCCCGGCGGCGAACGTGTCGGGGAAGTGATTGTCGAAGCAGGGCACAAGATCACCAAGAACGCTGCCGAGCTGATCTGCACGTGTGGGATCCGTAAATGTGAAGTGGCCGAGCCGCCGCGAGTGCCACTCGTTTACAACGCGTTGGCTGAGGACGCTACGTCCAGCCATGAGGAGGCGTTGCTGCGGATCTACCAACGCCTGCGTCCTGGCAACCCGCCGCAACTGGAAAAGGCCAAGCAACTCTTTCAAGAGAAATTCTACGACGTCAATCGCTACCGACTGGGACGGGTCGGTCGCTTCCGCGTCAATCGCAAGCTGGGACTGGACATTTCCGATAAGGAGATGGTGCTGCATCCTGAGGATGTCATCGCTTCCATTCGGTACTTGTTGCAACTGGCCCAGAATGAAGAAGACGCTCAAGTCGACGACATCGATCACTTGGGGAATCGGCGGCTGCGGACGATCAATGAGCTGGCGTGTGACGAACTGCGCAAAGGATTTCTGAAGCTGCGTCGCACGGTTCAGGAACGGATGAGCCTAAAGGACGCGGAGGATATCACGCCGCGCAGTCTGTGTAATCCCAAGAGCGTCGCGGCGGCCATTGAGTACTTTTTTGGGCGGGGCGAATTGTCGCAGGTCGTCGATCAGACCAATCCGCTCTCCATGCTCACGCATGAGCGGCGGCTGTCCGCGTTGGGCCCCGGTGGTTTGAACCGAAAACGGGCGGGCTTCGAAGTCCGCGACGTGCATATCTCGCACTACGGGCGTATCTGCCCCATCGAGACCCCAGAAGGTACGAATATCGGTTTGATCTCCAGTTTGGCCATCTATGCCGGAGTCGACGATTATGGATTCCTGGTCACGCCGTACCGACGCGTCCGCAAGGGCAAGTTGATCGACGAGATCGTCTGGTTGCGGGCCGATGAAGAAGCCAATGCGTACGTGGCCCCAGCTGATGCCCGCGTCGAGCAAGGCAAACTGGCCGGCGAAGCCATTGTGGCCCGTTATCGCTCGGACTTCGAAATGGTTGTGCCCGACATGGTGGAATACATCGACGTGGCACCCAGCCAAATGGTGGGCGTCTCGGCCGGCCTGATCCCCTTCTTGGAGCACGATGACGCCAACCGGGCCTTGATGGGTTCCAACATGCAGCGGCAAGCCGTGCCATTGCTCATCGCCGAGCCCCCCTTAGTCGCCACCGGTCTCGAACATGAAGTTGCCCGCAATTCGAGCATGGTGATCCGCGCACGGCGGGCTGGTAAAGTGTCCTACGTGGATGCCTGCCGCATCGAGATCGGCAACGACACGTATGAACTGAAGAAGTTCAGCGGCCTGAATGAACGCACCTGCTTGAATCAGAAACCGATCGTGCAACCGGGGGATCGGGTCGAGAAAGGGCAAGTCATCGCTGATGGCGCCTCGACCTTCCTCGGACAACTGGCACTGGGACGCAATGTACTGGTCGGCTTTATGTCCTTCGATGGCTTCAACTTCGAGGACGCCATCATCATCAGCGAGGAGCTGGTAAAAAACGATGTGTATACATCTGTACACATAGAGGAATTCGATATCGAGGTGCGCGACACCAAGCTAGGGCGCGAGGAATTCACACGCGACATTCCGAACGTCAGTGAAAAAATGCTGCGCAACCTCGACGAAAGCGGCATCGTGCGTGTCGGCACATACGTCCGGCCAGCGGACGTACTCGTCGGCAAAGTGTCCCCCAAGTCCAAGACGGAGCTGACCCCCGAAGAGAAATTACTACATGCGATCTTCGGGCGTGCTGGCGAGGATGTGAAAAACGATTCGCTGGAGGTCCCCTCGGGCATTGAAGGGATTGTCATCGATACGCTCAAGTTTTCGCGTCGCATGAGTCTCACCGAAGAGGAACGTCGTAACTTCGAAAAAGATCTCAAGGAATTGGAGGCCGAGGGAAACAACAAGATAGCCGATCAGTTCCGCCAGATGCTCGACCAAATGGAAGCCGTGCTGGGACGGGCCGTGACAGACGAGGATGATGCCCCCTTGGCACGCGATCAGGATCCGCGATATCTGGCCGAGCGGGCGCAGCAATTTCAGGTCACTTGGGTTACCGGCCGCATGCGGAGCCCCGATCTAAAGGCTGAGATCGAGCGGATTCACAAGAATAGCTGGCCCAACGTGGAATTGGCCATCGACTTGCGCGACCGCAAACTGAATAGCATGAAGCGCGGGGACGAGTTGCGCAGCGGTGTGTTGCAGATGGTCAAGGTGTACATCGCCACGACCCGCGTGATCTCGGTGGGAGACAAGATGGCCGGTCGCCACGGCAACACGGGGGTCATCGCCAAGCTCCTCCCCGTGGAGGACATGCCCTCTTTGGCCGACGGAACCCCGCTCCAGATCCTGCTGAATCCACTGGGGGTTCCCAGCCGTATGAATGTGGGCCAGATCTTGGAGACCCATTTGGGCTGGGCGGGGGCCAAACTAGGCTTTCAGGCCGTCACGCCCGTCTTCGATGGTGCGTCGGAAGAGGACATCAACAACTGCCTGGCCGAAGCGGCCTTGCCGCGGCACGGCAAGACACTCCTCTTCGACGGCCGCAC
>SXHS01000214.1 GCA_005773145.1 Planctomycetaceae bacterium
GCGCCTCCGCCCGCAGTCGCGCCGGTGGCAAAGTTGAACGTGAAGACCTCACGCACCAACGAAAACAACGGCGTCGCCGTCACGCGCACGTAGCGACGATCGGCGGAGATCACCGCCGTAGCTTGGAAGTTGGTTCCTTCCGGCAGGGTGGTGATCACCGGCTGAAACCCTACCGCTCCGCGAAAGCCGGGAAAAAGCGGATTATTGACGGCGTTGCCCTGTCTGCGGGAGATGGCCAGATCGCGCAGCACTTGCGAATCGGACAACGAGCCCAATTGCTGGGCGAGTACCGCATGGGATACTCCCAGCTGGTTTTTTACTTCGGTGGCAATCTGCACTTCATCTAATGGCTCGGTACGTCTGCCATTCGGCAGTTCAAACACAACGGCGACATCCCCATCGTCTAGGGGCAACGGCTGTTGGACGAGCTTCTGCTCGTCCGTGCCGTAGTTCGACCAAACCATAACGTTGACCTTGTTGGATGTGACCTTGCCCCAGACTCGACGCAACAGGACGCGGTATTGTCCGGTAAAGGCCTGTGGGCAGACGTATGACTCGCTGTAACCGTCGACAGGAGCCGCCTGATCCGCATGTGGGAACGAGTCGGCAACCAACACACCGCCCGACGTCGTGCGCCGCTGTCGCAGCGAACAAAGCGTCCCGCTCGGTTCTTCGACGAGCAGGTCGATATCGGCATCACCGGTCCAAGAAACTTGCACCACCAAATCGCGTGAGGCAGCTCGCTCTAGCTCGGCGCGAAACGCTGTCGCCTCTACAGACTTTCCTGACTTCTCGAGCGACTCGACCAAAGCGTTGGCACTGCGGCGAGCGCGGACCTCGATGTCATGATCTTTGTGCAACCACGCTTGGCCAAGAACGCCGACGCAGGCCCAGCGGATCGCATCTTCGTCGCCCAGTTTCTCCGCCAAGGCTAGTCCCAGTGCATAGGGTTCCGGACGACTCGGCTCGCCTGCGGCCAGATCCCGAAATAGTTGCAGAGCGCGAGCCTCATAGCCTCGCCGCGCAAGCGTTCGCGCCACTAGGTAGAGTTCGTCGGTATTGCGGCTAAAATCGGCCGCCGACATGAGGGCTCGTTCGATCTCGTTCTGAGGAGCACCGTTGGCCTCCATGGCCAACGCCAAACCTTCGTACATCCAAGGTTCCGCAAACCCCTGTTTCAATGCCCCCTGCAGCAGGCCGACGCATTCGGAAAACTGCCGGCGATTCATGAGTGCCTGCGATGTGATGCGGATATCCGCCCCGGAAACTTCTTGCCGATGGTCGGCCAGGTAACGATCCCAACCCGAGTCACTTGAGGATCCAGCAGCAACGTCTCGCTTCAGCATCCGGCCTGGGCCCGCCGTCGCACGTCCCGCCTCCACGTGTGGGCTTAACGGACTCGCTGGCTCGGTCGCCGCCGACTGCTTCTGGGGTGCAACGTTGATGGCAGCCTGCTTCGTGATCGCCTTCTTGCCAAGCTGGATGGGGTCTTCCACTGCAAACGCCGATCGCGCCGGGGTCTTGGCCGCGGGCACCTTCTTGGCCGGCGAGGGTTTCAGTTCATCGGCCACGTTGAAGAAACCACCACCGCCACCGAAGTTACCACCGCCGCCACCAAAACCACCGCCACCGAGGCCACCGCCACCAAAACCACCGCCACCAAATCCGCCACCGCCGCCACCAAAGCCACCACCGCCGCCACCAAACCCACCACCGCCGCCACCGAAGCCACCGCCACCACCGAGCCCACCTCCGGATGAAAACGGATTCACACCGGCCGCCTGAATGGGCAGCACTAGATCCCCAACCGGATAGACTCGATTGATCAGATTATCCTCAGCTTTTTCAGCTGTCGTGATCTTCATCACCTCGTTATCGATGACGTAGGTCAACTGCAACGGCTCCAACGTCAATCGCAACGCCGACTTCAGGCTAATGTTGCGCAGTGACTGAGTGATCACTGTCGTGGCGGTATCAATGCCGGCCTCAACTAACGCTGCCTCATCGACCACGATTATTAAATTGTGTAATTCATTGATGACGGTTACGGCGTCGGCCAAAGGCGTTTCCGAGAAATCGAACGTGGTCGGTTTCTCTAATTCCTCCAGGATACGTTTCTCGTTCGGTCCCGGATCCGATAGATCAACATTGTTGTACTTTTCGCGATTACGAGTCAGCTCACGCCATACCTCGCGAGCGGGATAGACAATGGGCGGATCGTCGGCAAAGGGAATAAACGACTTTTCAACCTGCCACAAGGCGGCCATAACGCCCTCCTGACGTTCTTGACGTAACGCCATAATGTCGTAGTAGGCCCCAGCCATTTCCGCCTTCTCGCGGGCCATGTCGGCCACCAATTCGTCAACATCCAGTTTCTGTGCTTCAACCGCCAATTCGTGAGCCTGCTTGAAGCGAAACTCCTCCATAAGGGAGTTGTAGGCATCCAGGATCTGGGTCATGCGCTCCCGGTCTCGGGCGGTCGCATCGGTGATGCGGAGCCGCTCTTGAGCCACCGCCTGATTCTCCCGCGCCATGGCGTCGCGATGATCCTTCTCAACCTCCCGTCGCCCCGCCTCCACAATAGCAGCGTGCAACTGGCTCTGCATCTGCTCGCGAACGTCGGCATGAATATCCGCCGCGCGGTTCACATTCTCCAGCATCAACTTCAGATTTTCGCGAACTCCAGCCGGATCCTGGCTCAGGCGTTTGCGGGCATCGATCAGGGCGGAACGGACTTCAGTCTTCAGAATATCGGTCCGCAATCGCGTGCGCTCTTCGGTCTCGCGCAGTAGCTTACCGTCCGCCGCCTCCAGCGGGAGCAGCGCTGCATCCGGGGACAGGGGTACACCCGAATCGATCGCAAATCCGGGCGGTTCGATCACAACTCCCTGGTCGTCGATAATCACCTCAGACGGCTCAAGCAACTCGCCAACACCCTCAACCGGCAACTGGGCTAAACGGGGTGCACTCGGCGGCAATCCTCGTCGCTTGGCGTCCGGGGTACCCGCCGCCGTGGTAACGGCCTGGTGAAGGGTCGCCGCTTGAGGATCGAGTGGCGACTGCTTTCGCGCGGCGTCGGCCAGTACCTTGGCGCCGTGCAGATCCCCCATCTTCAATGCCTGTTCGCCCAATTGCGACAGCTCCTGCGCCTGCTGGCTCAACAGACGACGAGTTTCCCAGAGCGCGGCCGAGCCAGGCGTCGGCAAGGATCGCCCCTGGTCGCGCTGTGCTAGTTCTACCAGACGCGGCAGATAGGCATGGTCTGGATTCGAGGATTCGGGTTGAACGGTCCACTTGAGCTCGAGCGGTTCGCCATCCATATCCACGGTGACGGCCAGCATTTGCGGCTCGCGACCCGCCAGCTTGCCGACGAGAATCGTATCCCGATTCACAGGCATGGCCGGCATGACGTGCGGATAGGCGGCGACCATTCCCTTGGGCAACATCTGAGTCGTAGGCCACAATACGCGACCACGCACCAACGCGCCCATCTGTTCACCCAATTCTTGAGCGGATGCGGTCGGAGTGGCAGGCGGGACCACAACGTGACCACCGGTATGATTGGCAACAGCCGCCAGCCACTGGACATCACGCCCGGCCCCGATCGCCAACGTCGACACCGAAACCCGCGACTGGGCAAGCGATTCGATCAAACCTTGTAATTCGTCAGCGTCGACCATATTCGCGCGGCTTGCTCCATCGCCGATGTACACGACCCGGCGCGCCGCGGTCTCGTCCCCCTGCAATTGCCGGATCGCGCCCCGTAGCGCTCGAACCATATCGGTCGAACCCAGGGGAGTGCGTTCGTGCAATTTCTTAAGTGCTTCCTGCATCTCAGGGCTGTCAGCCGCAACAAAGCCCTTCGTCAACGCGACCGACTCCAAGTCCACCGCCACCAGACTAAACTGGTCGCCAGGCGCGGCACTGGACATCAAACTGGCCAAGGCTTCTAGGGCCTGGGTGCGATGATCATTGATCTGGCTGGCGGATGTATCAAACAACACGACCAATTGGCGCGATGCATCTTCCGCGACCGGCTGATTCGGCGTGATGCTCAAGGCAAAATAGGTCTGATCCGCAGCATCGCCATACGTAGCCATACGCGAGGTCTCAGAAGACGCCGCGCGTGAGGCCTCCGCCGCCTGACAGACGGGATGATTCCCAATCTGCGCGGCAATCATCAGCGCGCCCATGGCAATGGTAAGTCCCCGACTCCCGGAGACGACGCCCGGCAGAACGCGGCGAGCATACATGCGAACTAAGCGATGGCAAAGCATGGTACAGACCCCAGGCTCGGAAATGGATTCACGCGGGTTGTTCCTGTTCCGGCACGAACAACCCGGAACGGCCCCCCTCTCGGAGCGCATCAACGCCCCCACAGAGTCACCGTAGCGGTTGTGACCAATACCTTTATTTTATTCGCAACACGCCGCAAACGCTACCGGAAAAACGGCCTGCGCCGACCAGATTCGGTCCCGGACGGGGTTCCGCGCGCCTTCCAGGGTGCCCCCTTGTAGCGGTCGTAGCGAAGATCCGCCAAAGGGGGCCCGCGTAAGCAATCGTTTTCCGCCCAGC
Source organism: Planctomycetaceae bacterium (assembly GCA_005773145.1). GTDB lineage: Bacteria > Planctomycetota > Planctomycetia > Pirellulales > Pirellulaceae > SXHS01. The sequence continues at coordinate 4,576 of SXHS01000214.1, forward strand.
CGCAGGCGCCGGCGGCAATCCTGCCTGAGTCGTCTCAAAGCCGGCGCCTACCAACAATCGTTTACCGCCCAGCCGTAGGCGCCGGCGGCAATCGTGCCTGAGTCGTCTCAAAGCTGGCGCCTACGGCTGGGCGGTAAACGAATTCACGCCGGATGGACTGGGCGTACCCATTCAGGATATCTTGGCGTGACCGGTGGGACGCACCGTGACGTGCTCGATGGATCCGAGGACGCTGCAGGTCACAGCTCCCGCCGCGAATTCCCGGACTCACGAAGGGACTCGCTATGAATAAGAATACGTCTCGGTTAGACAACGTCATTCTTCATGATGCCTCGTCGGGCGCCACGGCAGAGATCATGGTCGGGATGGGGTGCAATTGCCATCGGCTTCAGTTGATGTGTGCCGGACAACCTGTGGAGGTCTTGTGGTCCGTCCCCGACTTCGCCACGCAAGGCGGCCATCCCTGTAGCAGCGGCATTCCCCTGTTGTTCCCCTTCCCGGGACGCATTCGCGGCGGGGTGACCCATTGGAAACATCGCCAGTACAAACTCCCCGCCGGGGATGCCGAAGGAAACGCCATTCATGGCTTCGTCATGGACCGTCCTTGGCGCGTCGTGCAAACTTCATCGGACCGCCTGGTCGCCGAATTCCACCTCGCCCGCGACACGCCACAACTGTTGTCGTGTTGGCCCACTGATTTTCGCATACAGGCCGAATACACGTTATCGGCCAGTGCCTTGCGAATGGCGTTCCACGTGTTCAATCCAAGTAGCGAACCGCTCCCCTGCGGCTTGGGACTGCATCCCTATTTTCGAGTCCCCTTGGGCCCGGGAGATTCGGGTGAGGATTGCCTGATACAACTTCCGGTCGCCAAGACGTGGGAACTGGACCAGCTCATCGCGACCGGGCGCAAGCTGGAGCTGCCGGACGCGGCGGCCTACCAGGCAGGCCGCCCCTATCGCGAATTAAAACTCGACGCGCTTTTCACCGATCTACAGTTCGAAAAAGACCAGTGCACGGCCGCGATCCTCGATTTGCAAAATCGGCGACGAATGCGGTTGCAATTCCAGAAACCGTTCCAAGAGATCGTCGTCTATACGCCTGAGAATCGCCAGTCCATCTGCATTGAACCTTGGTCATGCGCAACGGACCCGCTGCGAATGAACGAAGTGGGAATCGATGCGGGACTCTCGCTCATCGACCCACAGAACACGCTTGCCTATCGGGCCGAAATCTCGTTACAGCCTCTTTGATCCGGTACCTGGGGGAGAGCCATGCTGAAAATTGTCGATCGAGGAATTGTCTGGGACGCCACGCAGCAGCCCGCGGAGCGTCAAGTCGCCTGCTTTATTTCGCTTTGCCAGCTTCAGTCGGGGAGGATCATCTGCGGTTTCCAAAACGGCCCCCGCAAGAATGCCGCCACCAGCACGATCCGTGTGTGTTCGTCGACGGATCATGGCAAGACGTGGGAGACTTGGCCTGGCGAATTCGGCGATCGCATGGAGGGCATTACCGGGTCGTTGAGTTGCGCGGAGCTGGTTGAGATCTCCCCCGATCGATTGCTGTTGTTCGCCACCTGGTTTGACCGCACCGAGCCCGAACGACCGCTGTTTGATCCTGTTACCGAGGGGATTCTGCGTTCGAAGCTGCTGATGGCTGCCTCGACCGACGAAGGCAAGAGCTGGAGCGATTGGCGGGTGCTATCGACGGGACAACTCAAGGGTTGCGCGTCCACGGGGCCCGTATTACGGTGGTCGGACGGGACTTTGGCGGTGCCGTTTGAGAGTTTCAAGGAGTACGACGACCCTCGGCCTTGTGTACCCGGCTCGTGGATGATCGTATCCGCAGATGGTGGCCAGACGTTTTCCGAACCGATGCTCGTCGCGCAAGACCCACACAATCGTGTGTATTACTGGGATCAACGGCTTTGTACGGCGACCTCTGGGGACAGTCATTTCTTCGCGTTCTTCTGGAGCCACGATCGGAACCAAAAGCAGGATTTGCCCATTCACCTTCGCCGCGGCGAAGTTCGGGACGGGCGGATTCAGGCTACGGACCTGGAGACGACAACGATCCCCGGTCAAATTGCGGCGCCCCTGCAACTGAACGACGGCCGCGTATTGGCATTTGTCGTGGATCGTGGCCAACCATGCACGATGGCGCTCTGGTGCTCGGACGACCGGGGCCGTTCCTGGCCAGACTCGAAACGGCTGGTCGTGTACACACACGACGAGCAGGCCGCCATCACACAAGGGAAAGACGACATCGACTACCAGCAATTCTGGGAGGATATGGGCAAATGGAGTTTCGGCCATCCAGCGATCCGCGTGGTCGATGAACAGCATGTCTTGGTGGCATGGTACGCCGGAACACCGAACCGGATGAGCGTGCATTGGGCCCGGATTCGCACCACCTCATGAAACCGGCTTGCGCGATCAAAGCGACCACCCGTCGCTACCGCGGTCGGGACGCGCGTTGGCTCCAGTTGCTACGGTGCCTCGATCGGTCGCCAAGCCAGCGACAAGAGAATTCACCGCCAAGGTGCCAAGAACGCGAAGGATCTTGGCGAACTTCGCGCCTTGGCGGTTGATCTCCCTCCTGTTTGATTCGCGCCGGCGTGGCCAAGGCAATCGGACGAGCAACGGGGGGGACACTGTGTGAGCAGAGAGCGACAAAACAACCGAACGGGGCGTTCGTGCTACTCCTGGCGCTCCTCCAAGTCGCCTCCCCCTTGACACCCCTGGTAAACTGGTGTACCATGTACCTATCACACCAGCAAACGTCGGTTTTGATGGACAAGGTGAAGCATGTTTTTCTCGATCGATCCGCATAACGGCGTGGCGATATACGAGCAGATTGTGCGTCAGGTCAAGTTTGCGATTGCCGAGGGGACGCTTTCTCCGGGCCAGCTTCTCCCGAGCGTACGCGTGCTCAGCCAACGGTTGGCCATCAACTCGAACACGATCGCCCGAGCGTTCCAGCAACTTCAGGCCGACGGCGCACTGGAACTAGTACGCGGTCGCGGACTAGCGGTCTGCGCCAACGCCACCGGCCCCTGCCAAGATGCGCGACGCACGCTCATCGCCGACCGTTTGCGATCCGTCTTAACCGAAGCGTTGCATGGCGGTTTAGAGCCGGCTGATATCAAACGGATCGTTCGCGAACAACTGGACACACTCGCCGGCAGCGTGGCCACGGTCGCATCGGCTCCGGATGAGGAGTCGTCTCCATGAACTCCACGATCGCGAAATCCCCGACCACCCTGATTACGATTTGCCTGGCCCACTTCGAAAGGTTGGCAATATGTCTCACGTGATTTCAGCCAGCGGTTTGACGATGCAATTTCCCGGCTGCGATGCGCTCTGCGGCGTTGACCTGAATGTCTCCAAGGGCTCCATCTTCGCACTGCTAGGCGAGAACGGCGCCGGCAAGACGACTCTCATTCGCATCTTGACGGGCTATCAGCATCCGACCGCCGGATCGTGCACCGTGTTAGGATTGGATCCGACTCGCGATGCGCAGGCCATTCGCAGAAGGGTGGGATATGTCGCGGATGCACCGTCGTTGTACGACTGGATGCGAGTGGGGGAGATTGGCTGGTTTGCGTCGTCCTTCTACGAAAACGGGTACCTGGACAAGTATCGCGAGTCGATTGCCCGCTACGAATTGCCCGAAAACCGTAAGATCCGCCACTTAAGTAAAGGCCAGCGGGCGAAGGTGGCATTGGCGTTGGCCCTGGCGCACGACCCAGAGTTATTGATCTTGGATGAGCCCACCTCGGGGCTCGATCCCCTGGTGCGGCGAACCTTCTTGGAGAGCATGGTGGAGCGAGCCGCAACAGGGCGTACGGTCTTGTTGTCGAGCCACCAGATCGCCGAGGTCGAACGGGTGGCCGATGACATCGCGATCCTCCATCAAGGCAAATTCTGTCTTGTGGATTCACTTCAGAGGCTGCGTGACACGATCTGCGAGGTCATCATCAGCCTCAACGATCCACGGGCCACATTGCTCTTGGTTGAATCCCCCACGGAATTGCTCAGTGACCAGACCGAGGGACGCCAGCGCCGTTTGATCGTCCGCGGTATGGCCCCCGCCGCGCTCGATATGCTGCGCCAACACCCCAGCGTTATCAACGTCCAGGTGCACAGCGCTACGCTGGACGACATTTTTGTCGCCTGCACGCGCGGCCGAGTCCCAGACCGCACGAACCACAACCGCGATTGGGACTCCTCAAATGCCCTCGGAACGTCGCCATGAACCAGTTACTTGGCATTCGACGCCTCTGTTGGAAAGAATCGCGCCAACTCCTGCCGCTGTGCGCTGTGATTCTGGCCATCGGATTCGTAGTTCTGCTGCTCATGAGTTGGTCCCCCACAGGCGCTGAACGCTTCTACACGATGGATACCATGTACGTTTTCCTGATCCTTCCATACGTTTTTGCCGTCGGTGCGGGGCCGCTATTGGTCGGTCAAGAGCGAGAGAATCGCACCGCAGAGTGGCTTGTCAACCTTCCCGTCTCAGCTCGTGCCGTGATGTGCGGCAAATTCACTATCAGCCTGCTGGGACTAGCTGGGATGTGGATCGCCAGCCTTTTCTTGTTTTTCGCGAACGCGCGTTTACCGGGTGGAAAAGCTGGAGATTTTCTCGATATTCCCAGATCCTTGGTACTCCTCCTATTCTTGCATTCCTTGCTGACACTACTTACTTTCTGGGCCGCGGCATGGCGTATCAAGTCAACAGGTCTCTCGCTATTTGCTGCAGCCCTTGTGACGATTTCACCGCCGTCTGCAATTCAAGTGCTAACCGACTTCGTATGGCCAGCAGGTCTTCAGCTGATTCACAATACGGAAAGCGCGTTGATGCCAACCCTCTCGCCTTTCGGGCTTGTCGTAATGAACCTGCTATTGCTCGGTTGCCTCGCTGTAGGATGGTACGGGTGGCGCGCTGGCATGCGTACGCTTGGTCCCGCGACTGTTGCAAAACGCTGGGGCCGCCACCATCGCGATGACGTGAGCGCAATGGGATCTTCAAGCATCAGGCACAGCATAAGTTTTCCCTGGGTTGCGCTCATTTGGCAGCACACACGGCAGATTCAATCCTTTCTGACGGTTCTGTTTGTGTTTGTGATTTTAATTGTTGTGGGGATGGCGGTCGCTGATCATCCAGATGACACGTACCCATTGTCGATTCCACCGTACATTTTGGCCGTATCCTGGCTGGCCGTATTATCCTTTCAAGGAGACGGCATCCAACATCGCATCCGTTTTCTTGCAGATCGCGGCGTGTCA
>SXHS01000215.1 GCA_005773145.1 Planctomycetaceae bacterium
CCTCGGCCGGTCTCAGCGGTGATCATGCGGATCTTCGGATCCCCTTGGGCGACACGCTGCAGCATCTCGATTTTCCGTGGTCCGGCGGCTCCGGCAACGGCCGCGTAGGGGTGCGTGGTCTGTAGATGGCGCAGCAACTGACCCACGTTCCATCCTGTGTTCGGATCGATCATCTCGCTGGCAATCTCGGCGGCGGGAATCAGTACGAACGATCGTACGCCCATCCAAGCATGCGGAATTTGAAAGTCGGGCTCGTGCCATTGCTCGCGATCGTACAACAAGATATCCAAATCGATGAGACGGGCCTCCCACCGGGTATGCTCCGTGCGTCCCAATTTCCGTTCGATTTGGTGCAACAGGTCCAACAGTTGCCGTGGTGCCAGGCTGGTCTCCAGCCGAATGGCCCCATTAAGAAACGGGCCTTGCCCAGTGGGGCCGCCGACGGGTGGCGTCTCCAGCCAGCGGCTTACGGCGCGGACCTTCACCTGCGGGTGGTCGCGCAGCGCATCCACGGCGCGCGTCAGCTGCGCCGCCCGATCCCCGATATTCGATCCTGCGCCAATGAGACAGTCGGCCATGCGATTTACCGAAGATCGTTTTTCTGCGCCATCGCGGCAGCAGAAAAAAATAATGGGGGTTGCCTCCGAGCTCAGGCAGCCATCAGATGTCAAAACCTGCTGGCAGTCGTCTCCCTCTGTCGCCGTCCCCCCACCATCCACGAATCACGCCATCAGAGATGGCGCAATCCGGCTCGGACCAGCCTTTGAACTTGCTCAGTAGCTGCGTTCGTGTTTCCTGAATCTGTTCCGGATTCACGCTGGACGCGAGTGTGCCTTATTCTCTGCGCTTAGAACTTTTTGTCAACACGCGGTCACGAAAAAAAATTTCCAGTCTCTTTACGTCTCGAGCGTGCGTGCCACGACGCGATGAAAATGCAATTGCACCTCACGCTGGACCACGCGTCGCACCCCCTCCACCAAGCAGCGTGGTTCATTGTCCTCTTGACCGATTCGCAAAATCTCGTCCAGCTTCGTGCCCGGTGGAACCGTGAACGTGGATTGTTGGATGATTTGATTGCCCGCGTCCAATTCAGGCACGATAAAGTGGCACGTGGCACCGAAGGTGAGCATGCGGCTGGCGTGCGCCTCGTGGTAGGGACGCATGCCAGGGAAGCTGGGGAGCAAACCGTGGTGCAGGTTGATGATGCGGCCCCCGGCGTATCGCCAGCACGTGCTGGGGGACAGCACCCGCATGTAACGGGCCAGAATCACGTAGTCGATATCGTACTGGTCCCACAGCTCGACCAACCGTTCCTCTTGAGGCCGGCCCTGGTCGTCACCGATGCAGTGCCAATCGACCGAAAACTGCTCGGCAATGCCGCGACAGGCGGGCCGATTACCCATCATCACCGCCACCTCGCAGGGCAATTGACCGTCCCGCACCCCTCGCAACACGGCCAGGGCCGGATCCGGCTGGTAGGTCGTGCAAAGGGCCAGACGTGGCCGCCGCTCGGGCAGGTCGGGTGACCAAACTCGCACGGAGAGTCCTTTGCGGCGGCCGATTTCGTCGAGCGCCGTCCGCAGCCCCAGCCAACGGTCCGCGGGCAATTGGATGCGCAGCATCATGGCGAAGAGGGCCTCTTCGTCATGATCGTACATCTGGATTTCCGCGATGTTGGCCCCTTCGCCCGTGATATAATGAATAATAGGATCTGCGAGTCCCACATGGTCGGGACCGACGGCGGTGATCACAACTTGCATGACGTGCTGGCCTGCTCTGAGCGTTTCTGCTAGGGTGGTCGCCTTGGCGGTCGCTTGCGGCGCACCTTGCGATGGGTGTACCTGGCGATAGGCGGCGCGTGGGATGCGAACTCGGTGCCAACGGGGCAATCTACGGCTTTCGGTACGCGATGTCCAGGACCCCCGGGTAGGAACCTTGCGCCGATGTGCGCTTTGCGAAGCTATCAACTATTGCAACTGTTGTTCCGAGGGGATCCCCCTCCAACTTAATTCAGCATACAAGGAGCCAGCGCGATCATGGCCACGGTAGTTCGCGTCAAGAAACCGCGTCGCGAGGATTTGAAGCCCGGCGAAGTGCTGTGCGACCATTGCCCGGCAAAGTGCTGCCATTACTTCGCCTTGCCGATCGACACCCCCAAGTCGCGGGTCGACTTTGACTTCATGCGTTGGTATCTCTTGCACGATCGGGCCTCCGTCTTTACCGAAGAGGGGACGTGGTATCTCTTGGTGCATACGGCCTGCCGTCACTTGCGCGAGGACTATCGCTGCGGCATCTATGAGACTCGACCGCAGATTTGTCGTGACTATTCCACCGACGCGTGTGAATACGACGACATGTATACTTACGATCAGTATTTCGAGACTCCGGAACAGGTGGCCGAGTATATCGAAGCCCGCTTTGGTCCGGGGGAGGGGCAGGGGATCCGCCGTTCGAAGCCGGCACTCTTGCCAGTGATTGGCTAAAGTGGCATAGGCTTCTAGCCTGTGGGATCGGCCAAAAATCCTGCATCGGCAGGCAAGATGCCTGCCGCCACTCTTTTCAGTCCCTACGCAAGCCATTGGTGCATGACCTTGCCCGCCACGCCGGTCAGCCGCGCGTCCAGGCCCTGATGGCGATAGGTCAGCCTCAGGTGGTCGAGACCAAACAGGTGAAGCAGCGTGGCATGGAAATCGTTGATGTGCACGGGATCTTGAGCAACGGACCAACTCCAATCATCCGTCGCGCCATATACCGAACCGCGTTTAATGCCCCCACCCGCGAGCCAGAGTGAAAAGGCATGCGGGTGATGATCGCGCCCCGAGGGAGTCACTTCTCCTTTGTCGAGTTCCCCCAACGGCGTCCGCCCGAATTCACTGGCGCAGATGACCAACGTCGAATCGAGTAATCCGCGCTGGCGCAGGTCATGGATCAGGGCCGCAATCGGCTGGTCGGCCATCCGGCAATTCATGTTGAGTTCAAAATCGAGGCGTGAGTGATGGTCCCACGACGCATGATTAATCTGCACGAAGCGCACGCCACGTTCCACCAAGCGGCGTGCCAAGAGGCAGTTGGTGGCGAAGGTATGGAAGCCACCATTGCCGCGCGTTTCCGACGCTCGTGGTGGATCAGGTCGGCCAAGCCCATAGGTATCGAGAGTGGTCTGCGTCTCGCGCGAAAGGTCGATCAGCTCGGGCGCCGCCGCCTGCATGCGAAACGCCAGTTCGTAATTCGCCATGCGGCTGGCAATTTCACTGTCACCAATCGCCGCCGCGCGGGGCTTTTGCATCGCAGCCAGGGCGTCGAGGCCAGCCCGTTGCAACTCCATCGGTAAACCAGGCGGGTTGGACAGGTTGAGAACGGGATCCCCCTGATTGCGGAATGAGACACCTGCATGCACTGAAGGGAGGAAGCCACTCTGCCACAACGTGGCACCGCCACTCGTGCCGCGCCCGGCAGTTAACACGACGAATGCCGGCAGATTCTCGGATTCACTTCCTAAGCCCCACGTCATCCATGCGCCGACGGTTGGCAATCCAAAGAACGATCGACCGCTGAATAATGTCAATTGTGCTGGGTGATGGTTGAATTGATCGGTGTGCATCGAACGCACAACGAGCATCTCATCGGCGCACGTGGCCAATCGCGGCAGCCAATCGCACAACTCCAATCCGGATTGGCCATGTCGCGAGAACTTACGCGGACTCCCCAACAGTCGCGCCGTCTCCTTCTTGATGAATGCGAATCGCATGTCCTTGAGCATCTCGGCCGGGAGTGGCTGGCCATGCATCTTGGTCAAGAGAGGCTTGGGGTCGTAGAGATCGACCTGACTTTGGCCCCCTTCCAAGAAAATAAAAATGCAAGCCTTGGCTCGTGCGGGGAAATGGGCGATGCGCGCCTCCAGCGCCGGCGTGTGGCTGACCGTGGACGCGTTGGCGGGGGAAACCGCCGCGCTCACGCCGTCGCGCGACAAAAGCTGACTCAACGCGGCCCAGCCGACTCCGTAGCCAGCCGACGTCAGAAAATGGCGACGTTGGGCTGCCAACGGCGATGGCGTTTCGATCGGTTCGCTGAATCGTGTCATGACAGTTGAATTCCCGCGTCGTATTTCGACTGTGGCCGCGTTCTCGCTGTTGTTATTCGCGCGTCAGCAATTCGTCCAAGTTCAAGGGGACGCGCGCCGTGACGATCCACGCCGCCTGCTCAGCGGCCGCCATGTCCGGGCCGGTCGGCTCATCGCCCACTAAGGCGACGGCATCCTCGTGGTGCTCTCGATAGTAGTTTCGCGCCCGATCCAGCAGCGTTTGCAGTTCGCGAGTTTCATCTTCGTCCGGCGCGCGTAGGACGCAGGTGCGCAGCAGCCACGTCAGCCGACCGCGATCATCGGCTGGTGAGGATTCGGCCATCACGCGTCGCGCCAACGCGCGGGCCGTCTCCAAATGCACCTCGTTGTTGAGAAGCACCAGTGATTGGAGAGGCGTATTGGACATGGTCCGCCGTACGCAGGCCACATTGGCATCAGGCGAGTCGAACGCCGTGAGATTGGGGTGGGGAATGGTCCGCTTGAAGAATGTGTACAAGCCACGGCGCACCCGATCAGCTCCCTGGCTGGTCTTCCAGTCAAAGCGACTTCCGAAGCTCAACTTGGCAATATCGGCTGGCATTTGGGGAAACACACTTTTGCCCCCGATGTTGGTGCACAGCAGGCCGCTCACCGACAAATGGAGGTCGCGGACGATTTCACTCTCCACGCGAAATCGACGCTGACGATGGAGGCTTTCGATCGCCGAATCTTGCGAGTCTTCCGTGATCCGTGAGTTGGAACTCTGACGGTAGGTTGCTGAGTTCAGGATCAAACGCAAGAGTTCCTTACGGCTCCAACCGAGTTGGTCTCGATACCGTTTCGCCAGCCAGTCCAGTAACTCCGCCTGCGTCGGTTGTGCGCCCCGCACGCCGAAGTCATCCGGAGTTGGGACGAGTCCCTCTCCGAACAGGTGCTGCCATATCTGGTTGACGGCTACACGCGGAGTCAGTGATTGCTGGTCGCTCACCAGCCATCGTGCCAAGTCCAGCCGATCGGCCCGCGCGCCACGCGGCGTCAAAGGGGGCAAGATACTGGGCACGTCGGGGTGCACTTCTGCCCCTCGGGACAAAAAATCTCCCCGATGAAACACATGCGTCGTTCGCCCGACCGAAGCCGGTTGCATCTGTCGCACCTCCATCGTGCTCGCTCGATGCGCGGCGTGTAGTTGGTCGATTTCGGCTTCCAACTGCCGCAACGGCTCGTCCGCAATCACCTGCTGTACGTAGTATTTGCGAATCTGCTGCCGCAAGTCCGCAGACCGGTTGACCGGATCCACCCGCAATTTCTGGGCGATGTCGGCATTCGGCAGGTACAGACCCCCCCCATCCCCCGCGAGGGCGACCAGGCGAAAGCGGCTCAGCGTCTGTTGTCCACCATCTTCCTGTCCCAACACGACGCGCAGCATTGCGCCGGGTGGAATCGTGACCGCCGATCGCGTGCGAAATTGGATCCAATGATCTTTACGTCGTTGACCGTCCACAGCCCAACCCGTGCGCTTGGTCGCGTCCGTTGCTAATAGGGCTTCCGCTGAAAACCCGTCCAGCGCATCATTGGCGCGTGGCCATTGCAGTTCCAGAGGCTGCGTTTGTCCATCGGCAAGCACCAACTCGGCTTGGAAATGGGTCAGCACCAGTCGGCCGTCAGGGCCACGCCCCGGCCCTTTGCCGGGCAAGCGATCATCGGCGAGCACATGCAACTTGAATCCCGTGATTTCTGGGACGGTTGGTCGCCCCACGAGGACGAATGTTGTCTTGTCTTCGGGTGCGTCTGTAATCACCACATCCTGTCTGTCTCCCTCAAGCCGCTCGATGTCGTGGGGCACCGCGGCGCCGGCTAGGGTTTGCAGGGATGCGATATCAAGCCTTCGCTCCGTCAGGGAATGGCCACCCGTTGCGACAATCCGCCCATGCTGCTCGGCCATCCAGGCATCGGCATCGTGGGTGAGGTGCGCGTAACGGGCCAAACGCCGCTCCTCCACGGGGGCCAGCCGCTGTTCCAAAGTTGCCAGATCAGTCGCCGAAATTGGCACAACGCCCGACGACTCATCGGCATCATTGAAGAATGCGAACAGTCGGTAATAGGTATCGTGCGGCAGTGGATCGTACTTGTGCGTGTGGCAGCGGACGCAACCAACGGTCAGACCCAGCCAGATCGTCCCCACCGTTTCCGTGCGGTCGAATGTGGCATAGATGCGAAACTCTTCCTTGTCGACGCCACCCTCTTCATTCGTAAGCGTCTGCCGCAAGAAACCGGTAGCCACGCGCTGTCTTGCTGTCGCCCCTGGTAGGAGATCCCCCGCTAATTGCTCGATTGTGAATTGGCGATAGGGCTGATCCCGATTGATGGCTTCGATCACCCAATTGCGATAGACGTAGGCGTCGGGTCGTGCCGCGTCCTGCTCGTAACCGTCGGAATCGGCGTAGTGGGCCAGATCGAGCCAATGTCGGCCCCATCGCTCTCCAAAATGCGGATTGGCCAACAAACGATCCACCAACAACTCGTAAGCCGCCGGGGAAGTATCATGCAGAAATGCGTCGACCTGCTCGATGCTTGGTGGCAACCCCAACAAATCGTAATACAATCGCTTGGCTAAAGTGACTCGATCGGCCTCGGGGGATGGCGACCAGCCGCGCGACTCAAGTCCCGACAGCACGAATCGGTCGATACCATTGCGCACCCATGTCGCGCTCCGTACCGACGGGAGCGCTGATTGCGTCAGAGTCCGAAATGCCCAGTGCTCGTTCCACGGTGCACCCTCGGCGATCCAGCGTCTCAACTTTTCGACCTGCGCCCCAGTCACTTCGGGCTCGCCGGGAGGGGGCATGCGTTCGGTCGGGTCGGACGTCGTCAGACGCCGAAGGAGTTCCCCCTGATCCGGCTGACCGGGGACCACAGCGACTTGTCCACTCTCGCCGGCCTGAAGAATGGTCTCGCGCGCATTCAACCGCAACCCTCCCTCCGCCTCTTCGCCACTGTGGCAGCGTAGGCATTTTTCGGCGAGGATGGGTTGGATTTGTCGAGAAAAGTCGGTCGTGATGGCGGCTGGCTGGGATGATTGAGACGCCGCTTTCTCGGCGACCTCGGCCGCCAACAACGGGGGCGTAGCGAGCCGGCTGAGTGCCAAGCAAAGTATCGCCACCGCTACGAGCCCTACAGAAGCGACTCGACAAGTTGCCCCGCCGGCACTCTCCACATTCGCTGGCCGATCTCGAAACCGGACTCGTGCGTTCATGGCCCCATCATAGCAAGGCGTTTTGGCGTTGTCACGTCGACACTTCCGGTCGCAACGCTTGTAGGACCCGTATCGGTCCGGGCTGACCGGCAATCGGCAAAACCGGGTCCCAGGGGACGTGCTTGGGGGGCCCGCACCGCCGCTCTCGAGGCCACTCCCTGGCGATTCGAGCCTTCGTGTCCACCGCAAGCTAAGTTTTAGTGCCGTTTATTGCCGCGAGAGCCCCGGATTTCGAAGCGTGAGATTCCATGAACATCATCCGGTCCCGATCGATCACGAACCGTCTCATGTTCTTGGCGGGAACGTCTGCGGCCGTGGCTCTTCTGTTGGCGTCGACCATTGGCATCGTCCGCGACTGGCGGGCCATGTGGACGGCAAAGGCCGAGCAGATGCGAACCCAGGCCGAGATCATCGCTTTCAACAGCACGACGGCGGTCGCGGATCGAGATGAGCGGTCGGCCACTCGGTTGCTGTCCGCACTGGCGTCGGACCACACCATTGAAATCGCGGCACTCTACGACGACCAGCACCAGCCCATTGCCCAATATTACCGTAACTGTACGACGTCGCTCCCTACGGCGATGGACTGGATGGGACATCGCTTCACGGAAAACAGTCATCTGGAATGGCAATCCCCAATCCAGGATCGAGGGGAAATTATTGGGAGCGTCTACTTGCGCGCGAGTCTCCGAGATGTTGGGAGTCGCATGACCGCCTACCTTTGGACGACAGCCGGGGTGGCCATCTGCTGCTTCGGTATTGCGCTGGTCCTCGCGCGGAAGTTACAGCGATCGATCTCGATCCCCATTCTCAACCTGGCAAAGGCAACCCATGAGGTCACAGCAAACGGAAATTTCTCTCAACGTGTTTCCGTAATGGATGCTGATGAATTAGGTGCACTTTACACCTCCTTCAATCGCATGCTGGAGCATGTTGAGACGTCGCATGGTCGACTACAAGCTCATCAAGTTGAACTGGAGCAGCGCGTTGCGGAGCGCACCAGCCAACTTGTGGCGGAGATCTCGGAACGAGAACAGACGCAACGCGAGCTCCAGCGGGCCAAGGATGCGGCGGAATCTGCAAATCGCGCCAAGAGCGAATTCTTGGCAAATATCAGCCATGAAATTCGCACGCCTCTCACTGCGATTCTCGGGTTCACGGACCTGCTGCGAGAGGGGAAGGACCACAATACCGACGAGTGGGAGAGTTTCGTTAACGCCATCCACAACAGCGGACGACACCTGCTAGGGTTGCTCAACGATATGCTCGACCTATCCAAAATCGAAGCCGGACAATTTAAGGTGGAGAGTGTTGGCTGCTCCCCGTCACAAATCGTCGCAGAAGTGACTTCGATCATGCGAGCTAGGGCGAAGGAAAAGGGGTTACAGTTGGACTACAACTGGGTCGGACCGATTCCCACGGCCATCCAAAGCGACCCGGCAAGACTGCGCCAACTGCTGCTCAATGTTCTGGGAAACGCGATCAAATTCACCGAGGACGGACGTGTGCAACTGTTGGCGCAAATCATCCATGCCGATGAAAGGCCACAACTGCAAATTCAGGTCGTCGATACGGGCATCGGAATTCACCCCGACAAACTCGATCAGATTTTCACCCCCTTCGGCCAAGCGGACACATCGGTCACCAGGAGATATGGCGGCACGGGCTTGGGGTTGGCCATCTGCCGCCGCATCGCCGAAGCGATGGGGGGAAGCGTGGAGGTGGACAGCGCTGTGGGGACTGGGAGCATTTTTACCGTGCGCGTGGCAACCGGCCCCTTAAGTGGATGCAACATCACCGATCAGCCCGCCGGGGATCTGCTCCCGGAATCGCCGTACACGAGCCCCACAGTCTCGCAGCGCCTAGCCGGCATTCGGGTCTTGGTGGCCGATGATGGAGACACCAATCGCCGATTGATCCAGGTCATGCTACAACGGGTCGGCGCCGTGGTTGAGTTGGCCGAAAATGGCCAGCAAGCGGTGGATCGAGCCCTGGCTCAGCCCTTTGACCTCGTGCTCATGGACATGCAGATGCCCGTCATGGATGGCTACACGGCGACGCGTCGGCTGAGACAAGCAGGGTTAACCATTCCGATCGTGGCTCTAACCGCCCATGCGATGAAGGGGGACGAAGACAAGGGACGCGCGGCCGGCTGCTCGGACTACCTGACCAAGCCCATCGACCGCGACCGGTTGCTGAATGCCATCGCCCACTACGCCTCCCAGAACGCCTCTCAGACCCGAACTGCAACGCCCACTCCACCGGCAACGAACCATACAAACGCCGAACGAGACGCGATCCATCCGACGACTGCGTCCCGGACAAACGCTCATGCTACGTTGGCTCAGGGCCGACTGGAATCGACGTTGCCCACTGATGATACCGAATTTCGCGAGATCGTCGAGGAATTCATCGAACGCTTCTGCGAGCGTCTTGAACGCATGCGCACTTATTTCGAAAAAGGGGACTACCCGCGTCTCGTGGAATTGGCCCATTGGCTCAAGGGGGCGGGTGGCACGGCGGGCTTTCTCGATTTGACCCGCGTTGCGGGCGAGTTGGAACAGGCGGCTCGTGATGCAGCAAAATCGCAAGCCGCTGCGGCACTCGATCAGCTCGATGGCCTCGCCAACCGAATAGCTTTTCCCCAGCCAACGTAAAACATACTTAGGACTACAAATCGCGGACGACCCAACGACAGAGTGAAACAACTATGGAAACAACATGGAACGCGATGCCAGGCATGATTGCGTCGCCCATCCGAACCCGTCCGGACGGATTGGGGACGATTGACGGGGTCACGAATTCGCCGAACGCGGTCGCACACATGGATCAGATGCTGCGCGAAATTGAGGTTCAGTTGACTTCCGTGGAGACACCGGTTCGTCCGTTGTCGTCACCGGAGTTGAGTCACGCTCGTATTCTGGTGATCGACGATGAGCCGCTCAACATCCGAGTAGTCCAGAAATACCTGCGGGAGTTCGGCTATCATCAGGTCTCGGGGGTTACGGATCCCCTATTCGCGATGGAGGCAATTCACACGCAACGTCCCGATGTCGTGCTGCTGGATGTGATGATGCCTCAGATCAGCGGCTACGAGGTGCTCCGTTTGATCCGACAGGACTCGCAGTGGGCTCATCTTCCGGTCTTGATTCTGACCGCATCCTGCGATCGCGAAACTCGCGTCGCGGTATTGGAACTTGGTGCAACCGATTTTCTTTCCAAGCCGATCGACCCCAGCGAATTGAAGCCACGTGTCCGAAACGCGTTGATCGCGAAGAATTATCACGACAGTATCACGGAATATGCGCGTACTTTGGAGCAACGCGTTCGGCAGCGCACCATTGATCTGGAAGTCTCGCGGCGTGAATTGGTCCACTGTCTTGCACGTGCCGGCGAATTTCGTGATACCGATACGGGGCACCACGTGATGCGAGTCGGCCGCTTCGCCGGACTCATCGCCCGAGCCATGGGGCATGACAATGAGTATGTGGACATGCTGGAACAGGCAGCTCAGCTGCACGACATCGGCAAAATCGCCATCCCAGATGAAATCTTGCGCCATCCGGGCAAACTCAGCCCTGAAGAGTTCGAGCACATGCAGAAACATGCCTTGTTCGGAAAGAAGATCATTCAAAGTCTCGCCCCACCCGATGCCGACGTGCTACGACGCCACACCTTGGCAGGCCAGTCGATCCTCGACACTTCGAAATCCCCGCTGATTCAAATGGCGTCCCGCATTGCGGTGACGCATCACGAACGGTGGGACGGGACCGGCTATCCGCTGGGCTTGGCCGGGGACGACATTCCCCTGGAAGGGCGTATTACGGCAGTGGCCGATGTTTTCGATGCCCTCGCCAGCAAGAGGCCCTACAAGCCCGCCTTCCCCTTCGAAAAATGCTGCCAGATCGTCTTTGATGACAGCGGCAAACACTTCGACCCGCGCGTGGTCGAGGCATTTGCCGCACAGCGGCAGATCATTGCCGAGGTGCAAATTGCATTTGCCGATCCAGAATAATTGGCCAGGACGTTGGGGGATGTAGTCGTCCCTGCACTCAGTAATCAACCGAGCAGAGCGTGCACGGGCGAGCCGCCAATATCCGTAAGCCGATGATGGCGCCCCTGGAACTTGAACGTCAACCGTTCGTGGTCGATCCCAAGACAGTGCAGGATTGTGGCGTTCAGGTCATGCACATGCACGGGATCGCGCGTGATGTTGTAACTGAAATCATCCGTTTCGCCGTAGGACATTCCCCCGCGCGTGCCCCCGCCAGCCATCCAGACGGTGAAACAACGAGGATGGTGATCCCTTCCATAGTTGTTGGCGGTTAGGTCCCCCTGGCAATAGACGGTGCGTCCGAATTCACCGGCCCAGACTATCAGCGTATCGTCCAATAGGCCGCGCTGCTTCAGATCGCGAATCAACGCGGCCGTGGGCTGATCGGTCGCCCGGCACTGGATGCCGAGATTGGCCGGCAGATCGGAATGCTGATCCCAACCCCGATGGCACAATTGCACGCAGCGCACCCCCCTCTCGATCATGCGGCGGGCCAACAGACAGTTGGCCGCGTACGAACCCGGTTGCTCGACCTCGGGACCATACAACGCGCGAATGTGTTCGGGCTCTCCCGACAGATCGACCAAATCGGGGAGCGAAACTTGCATGCGGCCCGCCAACTCATACTGGGCGATGCGCGTGGCAATTTCTGGATCGCCAAATTCCTGATACTTGAATTGGTTGATCCGTCGCACGTCGGCCAACATCTCCCCGCGCAGCTCGTGACTCATGCCCGGCGGATTGGTCAAATACAACACGGGATCCCCCGCGCCGCGAAAGCGCACACCCTGATGTCGCGTAGGGAGAAAGCCGCTTCCCCACAAACGCGCATACAACGGCTGGTCACCCGCCTTGCGCGAAGCGGACAGCAAGACCACAAAAGAGGGCAGGTTCTGATTTTCCGATCCCAGGGCGTACGAGATCCACGCCCCGAAACTCGGCCGCCCCGCCCGCTCACTCCCCGTCAACAAAAACGTAATGGCCGGATCGTGGTTGATCGCATCGGTGTGCGTGGACTTAATAAAACAAAGTTCATCGGCCACCGTCGCCGTGTGTGGCAACAGTTCACTAATCCAGTTCCCCGCTTGGCCTCGTCGGGCAAACTGGAATTGCGCGGGGACGATGGAGAGCTGACTTTGCTTCGAAGTCATCGTCGTGATCCGTTGACCGCGACGTACGGAATCTGGTAGTTCCTTGCCGCGCATCGCGGCCAATGCGGGCTTGTAGTCGAACAAATCCAGTTGGGATGGCCCCCCTGATTGGCACAAGTAGATCACATGCCGCGCCCGCGGTGGGAAATGCGATACGAGCCCCAGGGATGAGTCCCCCGACCGCAGAGGGCCACCCCGCCGCACCTCGTCCGCCTCGGCGTCTTGCCCGAGCAAATGGGCCAACGCAACTGTCCCGAGCCCAATCCCCGTACCGCGCAGAAAACTGCGGCGTGCCATCACGTCTGGCGCGAGCCGCTCCTTGTTACCTGTTGTGGTCGGGTCGTTGCCGCTATTCACGGGTCACCGTTTCGTCCAGGTTCAAAATCGTGTTTGCCAAAACCGTATACGCGCCCCACTCGACGACCGGTAACGGCGAATCGGGTGTCGACTGGCCAACGTGGATCAATTTTTCGGCATCGGCGGGTGTGGATTGCAAGTGCGTTCGATAGCGCTGCCAGCCCGCAGTCAATGCCTGCAATTCCAACTCCGTCGGCCAGCGAGCCGTGGCCAAGCGGAAGCCCCAACGAATACGATCCGTCAACGACTCTCCCCCCTCGGACATCATCCGTCGAGCCAAATGACGCGCGGCCTCGATGACTGTCACGTCGTTCATCAGGTTCAAGGCCTGCATGGGCGTGTTGGTAACTGGGCGACGAAGTGCGCAGACCTCGCGGTCCGGTGAATCGAACATGGACATGCTGGGCGGGGGTATGGTGCGACGCCAAAAACTATACAGACTGCGTCGGTAAATCCCGTCGCGTGTATCGTGCTGGTAACCATCTGAATACGCACCACTTGACCCCTCGGCCAACTCTTGCCACAGCCCGTCCGGTTGATAGGGACGCACCGGTGGTCCCCCCATCTTGAAGACCAACAGTCCGGAGAGGGCGAGCGCTTGATCACGCAGTACTTCTCCTGCCAATCGAAAGCGGGCGCCGCGTCCCAACCAACGGTTGGTCGGATCGCGTTCCAACCTTTCAGGTGAAACCCGTGAGGCCTGTCGATACGTTTGACTCATCACCATCAACCGCTGCAGTCGCTTGGTATCCCAGCCGCTGCGCCGATACTCACTGGCGAGCCAGTCCAACAACTCAGGATGCGACGGCTGTTGACCCTGGGCGCCAAAATCCTCCATGGTATCCACCAGGCCTTGGCCGAAATGCAACTGCCATAGTCGGTTGACCGCGACGCGCGCCGTGAGCGGATGATTCGAGTCCAACAGCCACTCCGCCAGCCCCAACCGATTATTGGGCGCTTCGCGCGGCCAGGGGGCGAGGGCCGTGGGGACGCCGGCCTCCAGCGGTTCGCCCGGCTTGTCGTATTGCCCGCGCACCAACAAGAAGGTCTCACGCGGGGGGCCATCCTGCAGAACCATCGTGTCCGGTATGTCCTTCGTGAGTTGCTCGCGACGCGCTGCCAGCGCTTCGCGGCGGGGATCCTCGGCCTCCCATTGTTGCAGTTGGCGATCGATGTGGTCCAACAGCCGCTGCGTGGACCGCGGCGCGACGTGAATCGTCGGTGGCGAATTGTGGCGATAGACGCCCTTCTCCGGAATCTGATTGAAGAGGGCATACAACTGGTAGAAGTCCCGTTGCGAGATCGCGTCGTACTTATGGTCGTGGCAGCGTGCGCACTCCAGCGTGACTCCCATCCACACCGCGCCGAACGTCACGACTCGGTCCACGATGTATTCATTGTGGAACTCGGCCTCAATCGATCCCCCTTCACCATTGGTGCGATTATTGCGAAAGAATCCGGTCGCCAAGACCTGCTCCGGAAAGCCGTTTGGCACCAGGTCCCCAGCGATCTGGTTGCGCGTGAAATGGTCGTAAGGGAGTCCATCGTTGTGGACATCGATCACCCAATCCCGCCAGCGCCACATGCTGCGCGGCTCGTCATCCTGATAGCCATCGGTGTCCGCATACCGCGCGGCGTCCAACCATGGCACGGCCATGCGCTCGCCGTATTGCGGAGAAGCCAGCAGGCGGTCGACCAGCCGCTCGTAGGCGAGTGGCGATTCGTCCGCTAAGTGGGCGTCCAAGTCCTCAAGTGCGATGGGGAGCCCCGTCAGGTCCAGTGCCACGCGTCGCGCCAGTGCTGCTCGGTCAGCAGCAGGAGATGGCTTCATGCCCTCAATCTCCAGCCGGGCCAAGACAAAACTATCAATGGAGTTTACCCCCCACTCCGCTCCATGCACTGCGGGCAAGGGGGGCCGACGAGGCGGAACCAGCGACCAATGCGGTTGCCACACCGCGCCCTCCTCGATCCATCGACCCAACGTGGCCACCTGTTCGAGCGTGGGACGCTGTTTAGCCCCCGCCGGAGGCATTTGGATCGCCGAATCGTGCGATATCATTCTCTGGTACAACACGCTCGCGGCGGCATTTCCTGGCACAACCAGTGGGCCATCACCGACTTGAGCCGCCAGGCCAGCTTCGGTGTCCAATCGCAGATCGGCTTGGCGCTTGGATGTATCCATCCCATGACAGACAAAGCAGGCGTCCGCCAATATCGGTCGCACATCGCGCGCAAACTCCAATTGTGCCGGCGGCACAGCCGCACCCACACGCGGCATGGCTCCCTGGGTCAAGAACACCAGAGACCAGACACAGGCCATCCAGCGCGGGTCGTATTGACGGAGCAAGCAACGGGCCATGCGAAACAAGTTCCTTCACGGCGTCTTGTTTGTTTTGTTGGGCAGACAGGAGCCACCATTCTACCATGCCGGTGCACTCGACAACACACATGCATTACGTCACCCATCTAGCATCCGCCCGAGTCTTGGCCCCATAGGGCAACGCCGTGACGGATTGTTGTCGGGGCAAAGGGGTTCTCTCGTTCCCAGGCTTCCCCATGCCGTGTTTTCCTCAGGATGTGTCTTCCTCAGGATGTGTCTTCATCACGCTGTGCTTTCATCAAAAACGCGCTTTCCTCTGGCTCCCTCCCCCTTGCGGGGAGGGCTGGGGAGGGGGTTGCCAAG
>SXHS01000216.1 GCA_005773145.1 Planctomycetaceae bacterium
AAACTCGTGTGATCGGCCGCTGAAGTCGCCGACTCCCCAGCCGAGCACGCCCAACCCGTTGATCATGGTGGTGTGACTATCCGTACCGACCAGGCTATCGGGAAGCGCCACCAAACCCTGTGGCCCAGGGCGCAGAAATACTCCACTCGCCAGATACTCAAGGTTCACTTGATGGACGATACCAACGTTGGGCGGAACGACCCGAAAATTATTGAATGCCTGCTGCCCCCAGCGGAGGAACTCGTAGCGCTCACGATTGCGCTCGAATTCGAGTTGCAAGTTTTGCTCCAGCGATTGACCACCGCCGAAGTAATCGACCTGAATGGAATGGTCGATGACCAGATCGACCGGGATCAGCGGATTGATGCGGGCCGGCTGTCCGTGCAGCCGCTGCATGGCGCTGCGCATGGCGGCTAAGTCCACGATGGCCGGCACGCCGGTGAAGTCCTGTAGCACGACCCGCGCCGGTTGAAAGGGGATCTCCCGCTCCGCCGGCGCGCTGGCTTGCCAGGTAGCCAGAGCGCGAACGTCGTCCTCCGTCACAACATAGCCATCGCAATTTCGTAAGACTGCCTCCAACAGTACCCGCAGGCAGTAGGGGAGGGCGTCGATTCGGCAAATAGCCTGTTCGTCCAGTCGGGCCAGACGATGCACGATGGCCGGGCCTAGGTGGGTTGGCATCGTATCGCGACAACCAAACGGGTCGGCAATGGCGGAGGACTCAGCGGAAACAGGCAGAGCCGATTTTTTTTGATTCATGGCGAAAAACTCATTACTCAAGTGGCATGGGTGATGCGAGATAGGCCCGGAGATCGAATCCTACAGACCGAATCATAGAGTGGGATTCTATCGCAAGAGGCTGTGGTTGTCTGCCGCAGTCTGGCCGGCTCGCGGTGTGTGTCAGCCGCCGTGCCCATCACGCATGGAAAGCGGACTTGGAGACCGATTGTGCCGTCCGCGCCACGCTCGGCACAATCGCGACAATCGCTGCGCGGGCTTTATTGACTACAAGCCCATCGGTGCACAACCACAACGGACCCGATACGGGGCCATCCCCCCCGAACTGTTTGACCGTCCCCCTCCCGAATCGTAAAGTTTCCAACGGCAGCCCGATCTGCGCTCGTCGTGTCGAGCGTCGGGGGCATCCGTGTCCGCCCGTGGGCCGTCCCGGCCTAATGGCGAACATTCGTCGACGTCGAGTCTCAATAGGATCGAGCGCCATGTCCACATCTAGCGTCAGCACAACGACAGTGGCCAACGGTCTGCCTGCACCGCAGGTTCAGCCGAATTCCCCTCCGGGGGCTCCCAAGGAGGCCGACGGTAAGCTGGAAAGCCTGCTTCAGCGCATCAACAGCCTGACGGCCCAATACCAAACCGAACCCGGGCAGCCCGCTGCCGGCGGCCGTCCCTTGGGACCGGCTACGGCCGTCACGGCCCCCAAGCCGGTCGTGGCTGCGGCCCAAGAGTCGCCAGATGCTGCGGGGTCCTTTGTGCCGCGTGAACCGTCGACCTTCGCGGAAGCCGGGATTACCGAAAGCGCCGTGGAAGAACTGACACTCAAGTATCTGTTGGCCCGCGGCGAGGACACCGGCCATGGAGTGGCGGATCAGATCAAACTTCCCTACCTCATGCTGGAACCCCTGCTGAGGCAGATGAAGCAGGATCAATTGGTGGTGTACCGTGGGACGACCACCGTCGGTGACTATGTGTACCAATTGACGGACATGGGCCGCGAGCGAGCTCGGCGGCATAGTGCCAAATGCACGTATTTTGGCTCGGCGCCTGTCGAGTTGGATGAGTACATTCAAAGCGTGGGGGCTCAATCGCTGCAACACCAACGCCCCAGCGAACCGGCCCTCCGCGAGGCCTTCCGAGACCTGCTGATCAATCCCCGCATGCTCGATCGACTCGGACCTGCGATCAATTCAGGTCGCGGCATGTTTCTGTTTGGCTCGCCGGGTAATGGCAAGACAAGCATCGCAGAAAGGGTCACGCGTTGCTTTGGACAATTCATTTGGATCCCTCGGGCGATCGGTGTGGACGGCGAGATTGTGCGACTTTATGACCCGAGCCATCACGAACTGGCCATGAACTCGAAGTCCGAGGGGCTGTTGACAACGGAGAAGTACGACCGGCGCTGGGTTCGCGTGCGACGCCCGACGATCGTGGTCGGTGGCGAATTGACAATGGACAACTTGGAATTGACGCTCAACACGGCCACAGGAGTCAGTGAAGCGCCGATACAATTAAAGAGCAATTGCGGCACGTTGGTGATCGACGACTTTGGTCGCCAGCGCATGAGCACCGACGAACTGCTCAATCGATGGATCGTTCCTTTGGAAAAGCGTTACGACTTCTTGAATTTGCCGAGTGGAAAGAAGATCCAAGTTCCGTTTGATCAGTTGATTATTTTCTCGACGAACCTGGAGCCCAAGGACCTGGTCGACGACGCATTTTTGCGACGTATCCCTTACAAGATTGAGGTCACCGATCCCAGCGAGGATGAATTTCGTGAGCTGTTCCGGATGATGTGCCCGCTCCTGGGTTTTGAATATTCAGCGGAATCGGTGGACTATCTGATTGAGACCTACTATCGAAACACAACGCGGCCGTTCCGCTGCTGCCACCCTCGCGATCTACTGCTACAAGTACGGAACTACTGCAGTTACAAGCGTCAGCCAGTGCAGCTAACGCCCAGTGCCATGGACTTCGCAGTTGAGAACTACTTTGCGGCCGTATAAGAAACGCGCTATCTGAAATCTGAAATCTGAAATCTGAAATCTGAAATCTGAAATCTCAAATCTCAAATCTCAAATCTCAAATCTCAAATCTCAAATC
>SXHS01000217.1 GCA_005773145.1 Planctomycetaceae bacterium
ACGAACAACGGCCGTTGGTATCGCGCGGGTTCGATGGCTTTGTAGTCTTCCAGTCGAACCACGAAGCCTTCGGCGCCGGTCGTCGATACGACCAGATCGGCCCGCGTCAATTGTGCGAAGCGTTCGCCCCAGGGTGCCGCAGACCCGTGAAAGCGGGCTGCCAGCCGCTCGGCCCGTTCCGGATCACGGTTCACGACCGTGATATTGCGTGCCCCGGCATCTTGCAAATAGCGTAAGGTTTCCTCGGCCATCTCGCCGGCGCCGACGACGAGCACCGCCTTGTCGTCCAACCGTTCGAAGATCCCCTGGGCGAAGTCCCCCACGGCGATGCTGGGGATGCTCACCCGCTTGCGCTGCAGGGAAGTCTCGGTGGCCACTCGTTTGGCGACCCGCATGGCAGCTTGGAAGACGGCGTGCATCAACGGTCCGGTGTTCTTGGCGGCGGCGGCCAATTGATAAGCCTGTTTGATTTGGGACAGGATCTGAGCCTCCCCCACCACCATGCTGTCCAGGCTGGCGGCCACTGTGAAGAGGTGGCGCACCGCGTCTTCCCCCGACCGTTCAAAGAGGTCGTCGAAGATCTCCATGGGGGACAGACCGTGAAAATCCGCTAGGAAATCGACGATCTCATCGTGCGTGGGGCCGTCTTCCGCCGTGTCGCAGGCGGTGTACAACTCCATGCGATTGCAGGTTGACAACAACACCGCTTCGGATTGCGGAAATCGGGCGCGCATTTGCGCCAATGCCTGCGTCGCTTGTCCCGGGGTAAACGCCAGTCGTTCGCGAAGTTCCAGAGGAGTCTGATGATGATTGCACCCCACCACTTGTAGTCTCATCGGGCGCCTCCCAGCGGCGGTGCGCCGACATCGATCGGTGTCCCAGGTTCTGCGAGGGGCGTGGGGAGCGCGTGCAGCGACAGGCCCAGCAATACCATGGACAGTACCAGAGCCAACACGACAAAACTGGCGACGGTCTGATACGCAACCTTGCGCCCTTGACGCGCCGGTTTGTGCCAGGCATTGAAGTTGGCCACGGCAATCAGCCAGACAAACAACAGGCCCGACGTCCCAATGACCGGGTCGCTCCAAGGTACCAAGCCATCATGTAAAATATTGAGAACGAGTCCCGCCAGCAGTCCGAACACCAACAGGCAGATACTCAGAATCAACGACCGCTCGCTCATCAATTGCAGCCATTCCAGGCTGGGTAAACGAAAGCTCTCGCGTGATGGCAGATGCTGCTTCAGGCGATACGATTGCACGAGATACATCACCCCGCATGAAAATCCCACCACGACACTGGCCGTGCCCAGCAACAACGTGACGCCATGCAGGGCGAACCACACCCGATCCGCCTCGTGGGTGGACAGCACCTGATCTTCGGGAAAGGTCTGAGCCATGGCGATGGCGCCCAAGACCATGGGGAGCAGGAAAAGGCCAACCGGGCTCTGCAATCGCTGGATTGCGACCAACAGGTACACGGCCGCCAAGCCCCAGGCCAGGATCAGGCACCAATGGTACCAATTGGCCAGCGGGACTCCGCGCATTTGCAAGCCTTGTTCAATGCGGGGGGCCAGGTAGATGGAGTGGGCCACCAATCCGGCAACCGCGAATCCCAAGAGCAAAAACAGCTGCAGCGTGTTACGAAAAAAAAGCCGTGAGATCTCTAGCAGCAGAACCACTAGATAACTCCCCGCGAAACAGATGAGAGAGACGCCGCTGAGCATTATTTTTCCAGCCCGTATTCTTTGAGCTTTTTGTGTAACGTGTTGCGATTGATTCCCAGCCTCGCCGCCGCTTTAGTCTGGACATGGTTGCAGGACGACATCACCTGGGCGATCAATTCCTTCTCCACGCGGTTGACGATCTGCGTGTGGAGTCCCATGTCGTCATCGAAGTCCGTAAAGTTTCCCTCGAGGCCCCGTTCCACCACCTCGGATGTTAGCGCGTCCAATTCATGCAAAGGGCGCTGGCTGCGTTCGGTGGGGGGCGCGCAGACCACCGCGGGGAGGAGATCGACCGTCAATTCATCCCCCTCCGCCATGACCACGGCCCGCTCCATGTAGTTTTGCAACTCACGCACGTTCCCCGGCCAGTCATAGGCTTGTAACGCAGCCAGGGCCAGCGCTTGGATATGCACCACGTAGCGGTCGTTGAGTTCACTGTAATGCGCGAGAAAATGGGACACCAATCGCGGTATGTCCTCCCGCCGCTGTCGCAACGGTGGAAGCACGATGGGCACCACATTCAATCGCCAATAGAGATCCTCGCGAAAACGGCCCCGTTCCACCTCTTGATCCAGCCCCCGATTACTAGCGGCGATCACCCGTGTGTCCACCCGGATGGTATGCGTGTCCCCCACTCGCTCGAATTCCCGCTCCTGCAGGACCCGCAGCAATTTGACCTGCAATTTCAAGGGCATTGAATTGATTTCATCGAGGAATATCGTCCCCCCATGAGCCGCCTCGAAGCGTCCGGTCCGGTTGGCCACCGCCCCCGTGAAGGAGCCACGCACGTGACCGAATAATTCGCTTTCCAACAGACTCTCGGAGAGCGCTCCGCAATTCACCTTGACCAGCGGCCCACCCTGTCGGCTGCTGAGTCGATGAATGGCCGTGGCGATCAATTCCTTGCCGGTGCCGGTCTCGCCCAGAAGCAATACCGAGGCATTCGAGCGCGCTACCCGGCGCGTGAGCCGATAGACCTCATCCATCATGGGCCCAGCGCCAATAATGCCCGAAATGGGTGGTCCCGATTCGGTTTTAGGTCGTGTCGCCATGATTTTTGAGGCCGTTACGGTATCAACGATTTCAATGGGGTGCGAATTGCGGTCGCCGTGATCAACCATCGTTCTCCACTAGCGGTCGATGCGTTCCTCGGCCGCAGCCCGTGGGCTCGCTTGGGCGGCTGCGATGAGCCCCTGCCGTTGTGCGAGCGCCAACCACTGCGCCGCCAACACGCCATGCCGCACACGATCGGCCGACGTCAGCCGCTCGCGATGCGGAAGTTGTATCAAACGCCGCAACAGGATTTCCGCCGTCTCGGCGTCATGCAGGCGCGGGTAGACCAGCGTCAGGGGATCCTCGATACCAACCCATTCGCTCAAGGCCATGCGGTCCGCGCTCGACAGTAATGCTACGGGGAGTCGCGCGGTATGCGGATGCTGCCGCAGGTGCTGCACCACCTCACGTGCCGCAGGGAAATCCAAGGTGTCCACCACGAAGACCAATTCATAGTCGGGGTTGTTGATCAAGCGACGACAGAGTTGTTGCCCGGTGCGGGCCGTATCCACGGAAAACCCGAGACCGCGCACCAAACTCGCGAGCTGGTCCCCTTGCGCCGCATCGGGACTGCCAATCAGAATCCGCGGCCCCCCCTGAGTGGCTGCCACATGTGCCAACGTACGTGACCACTGAGGCTCGGCACCGGATAAATCACCGGATCCCGCGCGCGTCCATCGCAATAAGGCCCAGGCGGCAGCGATGCGAACGCGCCGACTAGAAGACCGCAGCGAGGCAACTAGCGGACGATCGCTCCCCGTGATGACGGCCGATTGGCCCCCGTCCGCGCATTGGCCCATTGCCTCGATCGCACCCACAGCGGACGCCTCCCAATCACGCTGCAGCGAACATGCCAAAACCTGTTCGAGTAGGGCCGGTGTGTTCGGGTCCGTGATGTCCATCACCGCCGCCAGGTGTTTCGCCGCCAGCCGTTGATCGATGCCGTAACGGAGTTTTTTCGCCGCCAGATGAGCGGCCCACAGCGCGATGCGGGCGTCCGGCCGCTCGGGTGCCAGAGCGACCCAATCCCGGGCCAGCCAAGCGGCTTCGTCGAGCCTTGCTGCCGAGACCGACCAGGTGTCCGCCGCCAGCTCCGCCGGTGAACCGTTCCACCGCCAAACGGTTTCGGTCATGTCCTCATAGTGCTTGGACGCGGATTCCTGATAGGCCAGTCTCGTTTGCACCTGTCGCTCCAGGACCACCTCGGCCTCAGCCAGGGATGGTACGCCGCCGCTCAGCCGATGTAATGCTCGGGATGCAACTTGTTGCTCAATCGGCGTTGTCGAGGGACCCAGCGTGGCCCGCAATAGATACGGAGCCGACTCGCGAATGTTGAGCTCAGCCAAGAGGTTCATGGCCTCGACGCGCAATCCCGGCTGATCGGTCATCATCGCGCCCATTAGGGGGGAGGTGGCCACCGAACCCAATTGTGCAATCGCCCGCCGCAGCCGCGCTTGCGCAGTGGGCTTAGTTTCTTTTTGAATCGCCTGCAACAGCGGCCCCACGGTGGGCGCAGATCCGCCGCGCAACTGGTGCATGGCCTGACGGGCCTGCAGATCGTCGTCTCCGCGCAACGCTTGAATGGTGGTAGCGAGTCTTTGTGGATCGGATTGCCAGCGGTCCGCCCCCGCCAGAATCGAATCGGATACCTGCTTGCCCTCAGGTTGCAGCGTGGGCGCCAGCGCGAACCGGAACAACCGGGCCGATCCGACCTCTCGCAGGACGGCGTCAGCCTGTGCCGGAGAGAGCGGTGCCGCCGCAATGGCCTGCAGTAGCTCGCGAGCCGATTCGGGATGCCCCAGGTTGAGCAGCGTTTCGGCGGACCGCAAACGGCCAGCAAGAGTGGTTTCGGCCGTTTCGCGTATCGCCTCAATAATCGTCGCGTTCGATGCCGGTTTCGCTTGCCCCCAGGCGGGAACTGCGGCAAGTATTGCTGCCAGTAAGGCCAGGGTGCGGCCGGCCTCTGCTCGCAGTCCAAACGATCGGAAATGGGATGGCAACGTGGCGGATGTGGTAGGCATGGATCGACGCATCACGCATCCTCTTTC
>SXHS01000218.1 GCA_005773145.1 Planctomycetaceae bacterium
AACAGGTGTCTTGATGATGATCCCGCGTCGCGCGGCCAATGACACGGATCCGATAATGGCGACGGGAATTGCAATGAGCAAGGGGCAAGGAGTGGCCACCACTAAAACGGCCAGGAATCGAATGACATCGCCCGTGAATCACCAGGCAACCAGCCCGATGCTCACGGCCAACGGAGTGTAGACAGCTCCCAGTTGATCTCCCAATCGCCGCATTCTGGGGCGGTATTGCTGCGACTGCCGCATGACCTGCATGATCTGCGCGTAACGAGAATCGGCCGCTCGTTTAGTCGCTTTTATGGTCAGGGCCGCACTGCCATTGATCGCTCCCGAGAGCACGGCAGAACCCGGCGTCTTGGACATGTTGTAGGGCTCGCCCGTCAGGTACGACTCGTCCATCGCGCCGTGCCCCGATTGGACAATCCCGTCCACGGGACAGATTTCATGCGGCAAGACCAATAACGAATCACCGATGTTGATTTCGGTCAAGGGAATGTCAGTTACTGATCCCGAGTGCTGACGATGGGCAATCGCCGGGACGCGTTTGGCCAACGCCTGCAAGACGGACGAGGCGCTGAAGAGTGCATAATGCTCCAAGGCCGCGCCGCCGGACAACATGAGCACGACCAGCGTCCCCGCTAGGTACTCTCCCAGGAGTGAGGCCGTGACGATGGAGATCCCCGCCAACAGATCCGAGCCGAACTCGCCCCGCAGGGCCTTGACCGCCAGCTCCCACACCAGTGGAGTGCCTCCCAAGGCCAAGGCCAACCCAAGGGGCACCAAATGAACGGTTGCCGGTTGGTTGGCACCAAACTTCAAGACAAGATGGGCGGCAATCGCCACGATGGCGGCGGCCGCGATGACCACGTCCCGGCCTCCCCACGGACGATCCGGAGCGGCTGCCGACGCGCTGAGGAGTGGCGGGTCCGATTCGACTTCTGGAAGGACTTCTTTCATGACCCCATGGTAGTCGCCCCGCGGCGCCTCAGCCAATGCGAATCCGCCCCGCGATTATCGCCCCACCCTCAGCCGCCACCGCGCACACCCACTAGAACCCCGGCACATGTTGGTGTAAGTTCACTCACCAACGTCTATCTCGTGGCTTGACCCGTGGCAGGGTCCGATATCACCTCAGATTCTTCGTATCGATATTGAAGGAAGATATGACGACATCCGATCTACCTCAAACGGCAGAGCCGGCGACTGCCTCTGGCAGCGAGTTCGAACGGGAACCTGTTCCGGCCGGCGCACTTAAGGGATTCAGTTCTTTCTGGGGCATGTATGCCGGCGAGCATACGGCGGGGACTGAGTTCATGATCGGACCACTGTTTGTGGCTTGGGGCGCGAACGCCTTCGATCTGATCGTTGGACTGTTATTGGGCAATCTGCTGGCCGTGCTTTGTTGGCGCTTCCTCACCGCTGAAATCGCCACCCATGAGCGGTTAACGCTGTATTACCAGCTGGAGAAAATCTGCGGTCGAGGATTAGTGACGCTGTACAACTTTTTTAATGGCGTCTTGTTTTGCTTCTTAGCGGGCGCGATGGTCACGGTGTCCGCAACCGCCGTCGGCGTCCCTTTTGGTGATACGATCAAGATGCCTCAATTCACGGACACGATGCCCACAGGCGTCGCCTGGGTCTTGGCGTGCGTGGTCATCGGCTTGGCCATGACCGTGGTGGCCGTCCGTGGGTACTCCGTCGTTGCCCGGGTCGGCCATATTTCCGCGCCTTGGATGTTTCTGGTATTCGTGGCCTGTGGATTCGTGATGCTGGGCAAACTTCACACGACCGATCTCTGGTCTCTGCTGCAGCCCGCCGAAGCGGGACCGGCCAAAGTTGGCTTTTGGGGCATTGTCTGCTTCTCGTGGTTCTGCAATTCGGCCATGCACCTGGGTATGTCCGACCTGTCGGTGTTGCGATTCGCGCGTAAGCCCGGTTACGGTTGGGCTTCGGCCGTCGGCATGTTCTTGGGGCACTATGTCGCTTGGATTTGCGCGGCGTTGTTGTTGGTCTATTGGGTGCGTGAAAAAGGTGTCGACCCGATGACGGGGATGGCCCCGGGGCCAATGGTATACGACGCTGTAGGCTGGACCGGCCTGATCTGCGTGGTCATCGCGGGCTGGACCACGGCCAACCCGACGATCTACCGCGCGGGGCTGGCATTTCAAGGGATGTTTCCCGCGATGAGTCGCACCTTAGCGACGGTCATTGCCGGGGTGGTGTGTACGGTGGCGAGTGTATTTCCCGCGTTCGCCATGAAGCTGCTGGATTTCGTTGGTATTTATGGGACGATCTTGGCGCCGGTAGGGGCGGTCATCGCGGTCGATTTTTTTCTGGCGCGACGACTTGGAATTCCACGGTACCCAGCAGAGGCCAGCGGCTCCACCTTTAATTTGGCCGTATTTCTGGCCTGGTCGATCTCGGTTGCGGTGGCCATGGGGGTTTTGTACTGGCAGCCGAGCATTCATTCGTTCTTCTTGCCGCTGCCGACTTGGTTGGCCTGCGGCGGCTTGTATATCATGTTCTCCAAGTTCATGCGTTAGCTGTGAGTCCTCCTGCCATCAGAGGTGGCCGAAATGAATGTGCTCGCGACTGTTATTGGTTTGTTGTCCCTCGGTGCCACCATTGTGCCGGCGGTGCTCTTTGCCTTCGGCGGCATCGCGGAGGCACCGATGAAAGCCATCATGTTGGTCGGAACCGTCACGTGGTTTCTATCGGCTCCCTTTTGGTTGAAAGAGTCCGACTGAAATGCAAAGATCTTGTTGGGCCTTGCTGGTCGGGTTGTCGATGATCGTTAGCGCCGGCTTGGAGCCCGCCGCTGGCGAAGCGCCGAGCCTACCAGCGGCGTTGCAAGGTCTGCCGATCTCCCCTGCCCCGTCGCCACTCAGTTCGTTTTACGTGTCCCCCACACGAATCGTCTGGCAGTCTGAACATGGCGTGCGGAACGCGGAGCATTTATTGCAACCCAAGCCGGGTCAGGCCCTACTCAGCGAGTCCATCCCGCCACTGGAATTGACCACGACGCCGCAGCATGCGGCTGCCGTGGTGTTGGACTTCGGCACGGAATTACAAGGGTACGTCGAACTCTTCACCCCCATGACGCCGGACCAACAGAAGTTGCGCCGCGTGCGCGTGCGCTTGGGCGAATCGGTCAGCGAGGTGATGGCCGAGTTGGGCGGGGCGCAGAATGCCGGAAATGATCACGCGGTGCGAGACCAAACCGTAACCCTGCCATGGCTGGGAAAAAAGAGCGTGGGCCCCAGCGGATTTCGGTTTGTTCGCATCGACAATGTTGATCCCGAATTGGTTGTCCAGTTGAGTCAGGTGCGGGCGGTCTTGCAGCTGCGCGACATTCCTTATGTCGGCCAGTTCCGATGTGACGACGAGCGACTGAATCGCATCTGGCAAGTCGGTGCCTACACGGTCCACTTGAATATGCAGGAGTACTTGTGGGACGGAATCAAGCGGGATCGACTGGTGTGGGTGGGGGATATGCACCCGGAAGTCAGTACGATCAACGCCGTCTTTGGCTTCAACGATGTTGTACCGCGTAGCCTGGATCTGATCCGCGACGCCACTCCACCCACCAGTTGGATGAACGGCATCAGCAGCTACTCCATGTGGTGGATCATCATCCATGAAGATTGGTGGTTGCATCACGGAAATCGCGAGTACTTGCAAGCTCAGGGGGAGTATCTACAAGCGCTCTTGAAGAAATTGACCACCCACGTCAACGAACAGGGAGAGGAAAAACTGGATGGGACCCGTTTCCTGGACTGGCCTACCTATGAGAATCCGATGGCGGTGCACGAGGGCTTGCAGGCGATGACGGTAATGGCGTTGCAGAGTGGCGCGCGACTGATGGATATCCTCGGAGACACAACGCTGGCAGCCGAGTGCCGTGAGTCGGCTCGTCAGTGCACACGCCATGCTGCCCAGGCTAGCGGGCGCAAGTCGCCGGCGGCACTATCGGTTCTAGCCGGTTTGCGCGATGCACGCGAGGTCGCCCAACAGAGACTCATACCACGAGGTGCTCAGGACTTGTCAACCTTCTACGGGTTTTATGTATTGCAAGCGTTGGCGCAGGCAGACGAGACAGACGCTGCATTGGACATGATCAAGACCTATTGGGGGGGCATGCTCGATTATGGCGCCACAACCTTCTGGGAGGATTTCAACCTCGAATGGACGGAGAACGCCTCCCGGATTGATGAACTCGTCCCGCCAGGGAAACGGGATATCCATGGCGATTGTGGAGCCCATTGTTACGTAGGGTTTCGCCATAGCCTGTGTCACGGCTGGGCCAGTGGCCCCACGGCCTGGCTCAGCCAACACGTACTCGGCGTTCGACCACTGGAACCCGGCTTTCAACGAGTGGCCGTTACGCCGGCCCTAGGGAAGCTGCGTTGGGCGGAGGGGAATTACCCAACGCCACGCGGTCCGATCCAGGTCCGTCATGAGCGACAAGCGGACGGAACCATTCGCTCCCATATCCAAGCCCCAGCGGGCATCACCATCGAGCGGCTGTGATCGAAGCGAGTCAACAACCGGCGACTAGTGCTCCACTCTATCGAGCCGCGCGCCGAGCTTCCTGGTTGGGACTGGCCGTCAATCTGACTCTCGGCATCGTCAAATTGGTAAGCGGGATCGTCGGCCAGTCGTTTGCCTTGGTATCGGATGCCGTCAATTCTCTGGGGGATTCGCTGAGTTCGGTGGTGGTTCTGATAGGCCTCTGGTTCTCCGAGCGGCCCGCGGACGAGGAACATCCCTATGGTCATACCCGCGCGGAGGCGATTGCTGCGTCAAGTGTGGCCACGATTGTGATTGGATCCGCCATACTCGTCGGCTGGGAGGCGGGGCATCGGTTCTTCGCCCCGCATCCCAGCCCTCCTGCGTGGACTCTCTGGATTGCCGCTGCCAACGTGTTCGTCAAAGAACTGCTCTACCGGTACAAAATGAAAGTTGGCCGACGCACGCGGTCCATGTCGTTGATCGCCAATGCTTGGGATCATCGCAGTGATGCCGCCTGCTCCCTAGCGGTGCTGATCGGCCTGGGCATCGTGCGTTGGGCCGGCCCTCGCTACATATGGGTCGACGAAGTGGCGGCACTTGTGGTCGTTGTGGCCATCCTCGGGTCCGGCCTCCGACTGTTTCTGGATAGTGCCAGCGAATTGATGGACGTCCAGGCCGACGATCATCTCGTGTCCGACGTACGCCACACCGCAGCCAACGTCCCTGGAGTGCGCGCTGTGGAAAAGTTGTGGGTACGCAAGACGGGCTTGGAGTACCTGGTGGATATTCACATCCAGGTCGATGCCGATCTCACCGTACGCGACGGCCATCGTATCTCGCACCTCGTCAAGGATCGGCTCCTGGCGGAGTTCGCCGAGGTACGCGACGCGCTGGTGCATATCGAGCCGTTCCCCCACATACCCGGTGCCGGATAACCTCACCTGCCTTCCTCTTGGCCTGAAACGGCTCTGCGTCTGCGCATTCTGCGTGCCATCCACGCATTTTCTTGATGTGATGCGGGCCTATCAACGGCCGCGCGGCCCTGTATAGTGTCTTGGGTGCGCAACATTGTCGAACTGAGATCGAAACGAACGCTAGGGATTTACCGGTGAAAACTTCAACAATCAAACGCGTGGCGTTGGTAACAGGCGCCGGGCGTGGCATCGGCCGGGCCATCGCCATTGCATTTGCCAAGTCGGGGTTCCGAGTCGCGATCACGGCTCGGACGGTGGCCGAGTTGACCGACGTGGCCGACGAAATTCGTGCTGCGGGTGGGGAGACGATGACGTTGGCTGCCGATCTGAGTGATCGTGCCGCCCCCGCTCGCATCGTGCAGGCCGTTAAGCGCGAATTGGGACCGGTGGAGATACTTGTGAACAATGCGGGGATTGGCAGTAGTCAAGATCCTCGACCCCTTGTCGATTTCGACGATGACTTTTGGGACCTGACCATGGCGGTCAACGTAACCGCGCCGTATCTGTTGTGCAAGCAGGTCTTGCCGGATATGTTAACGCGGAATTGGGGCCGCATTTTGACGATCGCCTCGATCAACGGCAAGGTCGGCAGCCTACACGGCGCCGCCTACTCGGCCAGCAAACACGCAATCTTGGGCTTGACGAAGACAATCGCCTTGGAAGTTGCGCGACATGGAGTAACCGCTAATGCCATCTGTCCGGGACCCGTTCGCACGGTCTTGAATGATCGGCGGATTGCCTACGATGCCGAGAGATTGGGGACGGAGGTGGCTCAGCTGGAAACCTCCATGACCCCGCTGGGACGACGGCTCGAACCCGAGGAAATCGCGCCGTTGGCGGTTTACTTGGCCAGCGACGCCGCAGCCGCAGTCACCGGCCAAGCCTATAATATCGATGGCGGCGTCGTGATGTCAGGCTGACCGCCTTTCTTAGTATCGCAGGGAGTTCGGACGATGGTGATTCAGCCCGCGCAGCTCAAGCTCGTGTCCCCCCACCGCTTGCACATCGCCTGGACGGACGGGGAGCACCGCGAGTACTCGATTCAAGAATTACGAGACCGCTGCCCGTGTGCCACTTGCCGGGAAAAACGCCAGCAGACTGCGAGTCCCCAGAATCTGCTCCCGGTCATCTCCATCCAGGAGACCCAACCCTTGTCCATTCAGGGCATGAAGCCCGTGGGGAGCTATGCCTACGGAATCCATTTTAGCGACGGGCATGATACGGGCATCTACACACTTGAACTCTTGCGTGAGTTGGGCGAAGTCGCTGCGGCCAACGGCTCTTGAGGGGGATACGTTATCAATTAGCGGCCCCGCTAATCTAGTTGTGCCGGTAGACGAAGGCACCATCCACACGCAATTCGGCGGAGGTGACATACTCCGCATCCTCGCTCGCCAGGAAGGCAGCCGCCTTAGCAATTTCTTCCGGGCGCCCCAAACGCTGGATGGGTATTTGTGCGGCCCCCGCATGCAACTGATCATCCGAGAACACCAGTCGTTCACCGGGCGTATCGATCCAACCAGGAATGACCGCGTTGACATTGATGCGGTGTGGGGCCAACTCGAGTGCCAGGCACTTGCTCAGTTGTAGCAAGCCGGCCTTACCGGAGTCATAGGCGACACTGTTCCGGAAGGCGATCACGCCATGCACGCTGGAGATGAATACGATCTTACCACCTCCGCCAGTCGCCACCATGTGTCGCGCCGTGAGTTGGCTGAGATGAAATCCGGCGGTCAGAGTTGCGTTGAGCACCTCTTGGAATGTGTCGGGGTCGTATTCCAGGAACGGCGCCCGATGCACCTTCGACGCGTTGCAGATCAGAATGTCGACGCGCCCCAGTTGCCCAATGGCCTCTGCGAGGATTGTTTCGCACCCTGCTCGAGTGAAGGCATCCGCCTCGATACCACAGGCACGTTGCCCTAGGGCGTGAATCTCGGCCACGGTGCCGGCCAAGTCGGGGCTGCCCGGTCGGTCGTTGACGGCCACATCCGCGCCTTGCCGGGCAAGTTCCAGCGCACAGGCCCGCCCGATTCCGCGACCACCACCCGTCACAATCGCTCGTTTGCCATCCAGTCGCATGCCAGTTACTCTAGGCGATCCTCATCGCCATTTTGCGGGGCGGCGGGAACATTGGACCGCTGCAATCCTTGATTCTCCAAGTTGCGGAACGTATCGATATCGGGATTCTCCCCAGGCTTCTGGATGGTCTTCACCACTTCATCGCGCGAGGGATGGATCTTTTGGAAGACTTCCTCGGAGACGACGTAGTACCAATCCGCGAAGCGATAATTCAGTTCCGCAACTTTCTCTTCGGCTTTACGGCGTTTTTCTTTGTACTCGTCGAGCTTACGCTGATTCTCCTTGACGATCCGTTCTCGCTCCGCTGCATCGGGGCTGTTCTCCTTCTTGTCAGCGGGCTTGGCGTCAAGTGCTGACTTTTTATCGGCGTCGCTGGCGGTCTCGTTTTCGTTATCCTTGTCATCAGCTTGCGCCGGCTGCTTCTCCTCATTCTGCTGATCAGCCTCGTTCAAAGGCTGGGGCTGCTCGGTCGGGGCGGTTGCCTCACCTGGCAGGGGCTCCAAGTTCGGTTCCGGCAAACTGGCATCATCGACGCGGGCGGTGACGAACACGAAGCGATTCAGCGACCCCTTTTTGTCCTTGTCGGTATCGACCGAGGCCACTTTACCGAACCGCAGCACGTACTCGACGGCGTCTTTGGTCTGCACGGATACCTCCCCCTCACTGGAGAGCAACTCCACCTGATCATCGGGGGTCGTGAGTGGATAGAAGCCTCGATCGATCAGCGAGTTGATACTTTGGCGATCTTCCAGGAACGACGTGGCGGCCTTGAGATTCTCCCCCAGGCCTCCGGGCTTCTTCTCGACATCCATGATCTTCAGGTCATCGAGGGCATTCTTAACAGCATCAAGAGTTTCTTTATTAAGTTCCTCGCCGGGGCGCAGGGCCGACGGTGCCAATTGATCGTCCTGTTTATCGAGCATCTCGACCAGTTCCCAAGTGGCGCGATCCGCATTCCAATTGACGGTGAATTCCGATCGTTGTTCCGGCGGGTTGACCGCTAGGGCGCCGGTTTGTGTAACACCGGCTTCCGTAATGGAATAGTCCTTAAGAGTCAACGACGAGACATCCATGGCGTTCAGTTTCAAGAGATCCTTTTCGATCCAGTCCTCAAACTTGGTCGAAAACTCTTCCGGATCGATTTCAGCCGTGAAAACGAATTGGTTGCCGGCCACGCGTACAAATCGTTGCGTTTCACTCCCTTTAACCTTCTTGCCGATGACGATATCGGCCAGCTTGTTATCGGATTCATCTCGCATGCGGACCAGCGTCCCGACCCCTCGCGCGGCGGTCTCCGACTTTTCCATCGTGGGTTCAACAACGCCGTAGAGCGCGTGGTCGGTGGCCCGCTCACTTGCCATGCGAATGACTTTCAGGTCGACGAGGGCGGTCGCGGCCTTCTTAAGTCGCTCCTGCGCATCAGCCGGATAGTCATGGTGTGAAGGAATGACCCAGCGACCATCTTTCTGGGAGACCTCGAACTCTTTGGCCTCCGAAAGCGCCTCGTTGAATTCAACGATCTCCATGCGCTTGGCGCTAAAAGGGTCCTTGAACGCCGGGAAGAGTGGTTTTCCCACCAGCTCATTCTCCGTCGGCGTTTGGACACGGCCGGGACGGGTGACAACGGCCAATGCCGTAACGGCCAGGGCGGTGGCCAGATACAACGCGGTACGAGCGGATTCGGACATAGCGTGATTCTCCCTGACAAACGGGGGCACTTAGCGACGGCGCTCGCGTGTGATGGAATCCTGCTCACGCTGTCGGCGTCGCAGGTAGACCACCAAGCCCAATACCAAGGGTGGCAGTGGGGGCAATAGCACCGCATAGGTCTTGAACATGGACTGGACGTTGCGTACTTGTCGGTCCAAATCGATGTCGATCAATCGCAACTTACGGTCGCGGTCGGCTTTCAGACGATCTTCCTCGGTTTTCAAGCGGCGCTGGGTCAATTGCTGTTGAATGACCAATTGTTCCATGGCCTCTTGCAGCACGCGTTGTGCCTCACGTCCCTGTCCCGACCGGACCTGGCCACGCGCGTCCTCGACCTTCTTTTCCAGGTCCTTGGCTACTTTTTGCAACTCGCCCTTGGCCTCGTCCAGCTTCTGTTTGTACTCGGCTTCGTACTTGGCAAGTTCCTCCATCGCCTGCTCGCGAGCGACCTTGGTCTGTTCCTCGACGGCGGTTAATGTGCTGTGTCGCAGTTGGCGTTTGCGAATATCCAGAAAATCCTCGACTCCGGCGAGGCTGTCGACGACGTTGAGTACAAACGTGACGTTGTCGAACCGCCAATTGATCTGCTCGTCGGGGTGCGCACGCAGATTGAGGAAGTCCGAGTGCAAGCAATCGATATCCGTAACAAACACCACATGCACATCCCGTTGCGCTTTGGCCGGGCTGGCATCTGCGGCGGCGGGAGACGGCGGAACGGGAGCGCTTTCAGCCGGCTTTCCCGGCGCCGTTTCTGCATCCGTTGCCTCCTCGGGGGACGGTGACAGGCTGGGTTGCACGGCGCCGGGATCCTTAAGCGCTCCTTGGATGCGTGCGGCCAGCGTGTACTTACGACTCTTGGCACCGGTGGCACGTAGCGCATCCAGGGCGAACGGATCCTGGGTGGCATTCAGCGTCTCGACGCTGATCTGTCCCGTTTGATCCCCCGTGGACACCAACTCCGTGAAGGTCAAACCGTTGGCCTTATCGGCGTCATGTTTGATCGCACCGGGAAACAGCAGCAACAACTGACTGAGCCCGGAGGTGATACGATCCTTGGAGCTGAGGGGATCGTCGGCCCCTGGCGCGTCCTTGGCCACAAACACCCACTCACTGGTAATCTGCGCGACGCTGCGAACCTTCGGATAGGGATTGTAGTCCTGCCAGATAATGTTGGCGTCGAACATTTCGCCCGCCCCGTCGTTACCCACCATGGTGACACCGAGCGTGGACCAAAGTTTGCGGATGTCTCCTTTGGGCTCTGGAGGCTGGCCGCCCCCCGTGAACATGTTGCCGCCACCACGCGGCCGGCGTGGCTGACCGGTGCCGGGGGCCGACGAAATCGCCACGGGAAATGGGTCCTCGAAGATCGCCGTCGGCTCGCCCTGACGAATGGCCTCGATCAAGTTGTCCAGTTGTGGTGTCGTCAAGGAGGAGGGCTGCACGACCATTAAAACGTCGTACTTGCCAACTTCGATCTTGTTACTCGGATCGACTTGCGATACTTCGTACTGCTTCTCCAGCTCCTCAATGATTCGTTCTTTGGGCTGGGATGTGAAGCGTTGCATGTCGAAGCCGCCGAAGAGTTCAGCATCCGTGCGGACCACTCCCAGTTTTTTTCGGCTCTGATGCGCGACGGTGCAGATGGATCGTACCAGTTCGTACTCGGCCGGAATTCCCATGTCGACAAATGGGACCACGACATTGTCGAGGCCCGAGGAGAACGCCATGCCCATGAACATCTCTTCTTGCTTCAAGCCACCGCGTGTCCGCGTCATAACGCGTTCCGGCTTGATGCCGTATTGCTCTTCCGCCATCGCTGCTGTTTCGCTGGATGGCTCAACTTCGGCGTGAATCTGGGCCTTGATTTTCCCGCCACTCATTGCTTGCAGTTCACGCAACATCGACACTAAGTCGAGCTTGGTCTTCACATAGCTCTCCGGCACGGAGCGACTAATGAAGGCATCCACAACAATCGGCTGCTCGGATTTAAGATTCGCGATCAGTTTCTTCGTGTCGGACGAGAGTGAACTGATCTTTTCGCTGGTGGCGTCGTAGCGGAACCAATGGTGGTGGGACAAGAAGACGTTGGCACCAATGACGATCGCGCCCAGCGCTGCGGCCCGCAGCAGGAAGTGGCCGAGCATCGATTGTCCGTCGCGTCCCCCCATCCAATGCCGGCGTCCAATCAGCACCACGCTCAGATAGAGGCCCAAAACGATCAGCATGACGAAGAAGGTGACGGGGGCCAAATCGATGACGCCCCGTACCGCATCGCTCATCTGTGCCGAGTAGCTCCAGCGGGAGACCATTTGGGCGATGCTTTCGCTGGGGACAATGACATCGGCCGTAGCGGCAAAGGCGAATGGCGCGTTGAAAACCGCCCCCAAGATGAAACCCACGGTCAGGTTGCTCGTCAGGAACGAGGCGACCATCCCCACGGCCAACATGGCCATTCCGACAAGCCAGTAGCCGAAATAGGTCGACAAGAACAGCCCCAGATCCACGCCACCGGCGGAGAGGGCGTTCAACACGGCAAAATTCGAAATCTGTGAAAACAATAGCGAAACCGTGTAGACGGCGGCAGCCGCCAGGTACTTGCCCAACACAATGTCTAAGTCGCCGGCGGGAATGGTGAGCAGCAACTCGTCGGTCCCCTGACGCCTCTCCTCGGCCCAAATACTCATCGTGATCGCCGGAATGAAGATCAGCATGATGTAGGGGAAGAATCGATTTTGCTGATCTAAGTTGGCCAGGTTGGACGCGAAGAACTCGTGCGGCCAAAACGCCGCAAAGGAGCTGAGCAACACAAATAAACACAGGAACACGTAGCCGGTTGGGTTGTTGAAATACCCGACAAAGTTTCGCCGCAAAACAGCGTACGAAGCGCATTTGACCTTAGAGAGCACGACTAATGGCACGAGACAGAGCAGCAGAAAAATCAAATCGAACCCAATCAGCTCCGCCATGCGACCTAACATAGTTTGCAATTGCACCATACCACCACCTGCTTCATCAATTTCCCAGTTGACCAGTAGAATTGCCGACCATCAACCCAATGTTTCAGGCGACCTTCGCTGGCGAGGTCAGTTCGCGGAACAACTGATCCAACGGCTTGCCGTCCTTGGTCGCGTCGGCCAGGGTACTATCCAACACCATGCGTCCTTCATTCACCAGGATGACTCGGCTGGCCATGGCCGACACTTCTTGCAAAATGTGCGTCGACAACAAAATGGTCTTCTGTTCGCCAAGTCGGTGAATCGTATCGCGCACCTCGCGAATCTGATTGGGGTCCAATCCGGCCGTGGGCTCGTCCATGATCAACACATCGGGTTCATGCAACAACGCCTGTGCCATGCCGACCCGTTGGCGAAACCCTTTGGACAACTTGCCAATCGCCTTTTGCAGAACCGTTTCCAAGGCACACAATTCGACCACGGCCTCGATCCGCCGCTTTTTGTGCGATACCTCCATCCCCCGGGCACGCGCGAAGAAGTCCAACAATTCATAGGGGGTCATGTCGGGATAGAGGGGCCCATTTTCGGGCAAGTAGCCCAAGCGGGCGGACCCGGCCAACCGATCGGTCGACATGTCATGGCCGGCAATCCGGGCACGCCCCTCCGAGGGCGCGAGATAGCCGGTCAACAACTTCATGGTCGTGCTTTTCCCCGCCCCATTGGGGCCCAGGAAGGCCACGACCTCCCCCTTGCCGATGCGAAAGCTCACATCCCGTACCGCCGCGAATTCGCCATAAAACTTCGACAGACGGTCGGCCTCGATCATCGCGGGACGCGTCGTTCCGTCCCCCTGCCCCGTCCCCGCACTACCGGTAGACACCATCATGACTCCCCTACTCCCAACAAGAATGACCCTACCTCATCCAACAGGCCACGGGCCGAAGCCCGGTAGAAACCGGCCACGCAACAACAAGCAAGCCCGTTTCGCCTGCGGGAAGCCTGACCGTTCAGGCTACGAGATGGGGCAGGATTGGATCGGAAACCGCTGGGGCGCGGGAATTACGAGCCCACCGCACCCACCACACGTGCCGTCTCCACCCCAACGCACCCGCTGGAATGACCCTCCTAGGTTACCCGATTCGCCAACGGCATGGCTAGCCCAACTCTCCCTGCTATACGTCAAGGCAATGCGGTTGGTTCAGATGGGGGCACCACGTGAAGTACCCCGCGTGCAGCAGGTTCCGACAATTTTCCCGATTGGGGCCGCGCCGTCAAGAGCCGGTGCGTGTGAAGGTGAGGTGCCGCTTCCAGCGGACGTCGTCGATCTGCACAAAGTCGCTGCGGAGATGGACGCCACGGGACTCCTCGCGGGCCAGCGCGGCACGGATCATCAGCCGTGCGACCATCAGCATGTTTTGCAGTTCCCAGCCAAGCACATCGGTGAATTGCCGGGGCAACACGTATTGGCACCAATTCTCGACGGTCCGCGATGCCTCGGCCAACCGGTCACCATGTCGACGTACCCCCACCGATCGCCACATCAGACTCTGCAACGAATTGCGGATGTCGACGAGATCCAAGGGCTCCATGGGCTGGGGGCGCGGTGGATTCGCGACCTTGGGCACCCGCAGGTCCTCTTCTGCCCCACGCATTGCCTCCTCGGACGCACCGCGTCCGGCACTGGCTCCGTAAACGAGCCCCTCGAGCAAACTGTTCGATGCGAGACGATTGGCGCCATGGAGTCCCGTGGACGTGACCTCGCCGGCCGCCCACAGCCCTGGTAACGAGGTTCGCCCCACGCGATCGACGGTCAATCCGCCGATCATGTAATGCGCTCCAGGGCGCACGGGGATCCGATCGTGGGCAATATCGATTCCAAACTCGGCGCAGGTGGCGCGGATCCCCGGGAAGCGGCGATACACAAAGGCCGCATCGAGATGCTCTAAGTCCAAATACACATTCGGATGCCGGGTTTTCTCCATCTGCGCCACGATGGCACCTGCCACCACATCCCGCGGTGCCAGTTCGGCGCGGGGATCGTAGTCCGGCATAAAACGATGTCCTTGGCAATCCACCAGGTAGGCCCCCTCACCACGCACGGCCTCACTGATGAGGCTGCGCGATCCCCCCGCGATGTACAACACGGTGGGGTGGAACTGCATGAATTCCACATCCCGCAATTCCGCCCCGGCGCGATAGGCCATGGCATGGCCATCGGCCGTAGCGACGGCGGGATTGGTCGTCTCGCGATACAACTGGCCGGCCCCCCCCGTGCATAGAATGGTCTGCTTGGCCCAGATCAACGTCTTGCCGTGATGAGGATTCCAGGTCAGAGCGCCACAACAGACACCATCTTCCGCCAAGAGATCCAACGTGAAGGTCTTGTTCCAACGATGAACGTTGGTTTGCTGACGCACTCGCTCCGTCACCGCGCGCATGATCTCCTTGCCCGTGGCATCACCCAGGGCATGCACGATGCGATTGTGCCCATGCCCGCCTTCTCTCCCCAGCAACAGAGAACCGGCTTCCTCATCGAAGTGCGTCCCCCATGCGATCAACTTGCTGATCTCATTCGGCGCCTCTTGCACCACCATCTCGACAACTGCCGGGTCACACAGATTTCCTCCCGCCACCATCGTGTCGCGCACATGATCCGCAAAACAGTCCTCGGGATCCATGACGGCAGCAATGCCTCCCTGCGCGTAGTTGCTGTTGGACTCGCGCCACTCGTCCTTGGTCAGAACGAGTACTTCCAATCTCGGATCGATTTCCACCGCAGCACGCAGCCCGGCCAAGCCGCCGCCAACGATCAGCACATCCGTGAAGTAATGGGGCGTCCGCTTCGGAGCAAATGGAACCAGGTATCGTGGGTCGGCGATCGGGGCATGCATCGGCAGCTTTCTCTCATTGTTCGGTTGTCGCGCGCTACGGTGACCGAGTCGCACTCGACCGAGACGCACTCGGCACCTTCGGTCGGCCCAGCCCTTTTCGATAGGCTTCGTAAAGTTCTCGATATTCGGCAGGCGGCCGTGTCCGCTCACCGTTGTCACGTACTCCCTCCACCTGGTCATCTTGACCGACGGCTCGACGCGCCGCTTGCGACCGTGGCCGCAGTCCCAAGCTCTGCAACGCATCATCCAATTC
>SXHS01000003.1 GCA_005773145.1 Planctomycetaceae bacterium
CAATCTCCTGCGCCGGCCGCAGGCAGTGTTACTGGTTTGCCAACTCCCCGCCTTTTAGCAATCACGTCGCCGTAACGCAAGCGGGGGTGGCTGCCAGCCAAGTCCGATCAGTGTTTTACATTCGGCAACCTGGTAGGGGCGGCTTTGCCGGCCGTGGATGGGAAAGTCAGGCGTATCCGGCCGGCACAGCCGGCCCTACAGCGGATCACTGATTGGCCGTGGGCTGCTAGCAGCACCCTTAACGGTTGTTGGGTCCGGGCGAAATGCAGCAACTTTTTGGATTCTTGCGGTTTTGACGATTATTCCTGTTATGCGACCACCCCTCTTACCGATTAGGGATGGGACATTCATACACCCTGTGAATGCGCGATCGGATTGTCCAGATGCAACGCACTTGGAAGCAAATTGTCACGGAGACCTGTGGGGTGGCCAACTTGCGCTTACGAATTGCTGTCTTGATCGCGATTGTCGCGCTTGCGGTCGCCAGTCAGGCCATCGCTCAGCCGGGGACACCCAAGTTTTCTGACGTGGACGGTCCGCGGACCACACCGTTGAAGCGAGGGCTTCGGCTGGCAAGCTCCAATGCTCGCCTGGAGGATGGCGATTCGCCAGCGGCCATGCTGGATCCGTTGGTGGTGCCATCGGCCGACGAAGCCATTCCCCTCGCGGAGCCAATCCCCGATTCCATCTCGAATAATTCCCCCGAAGAAGTCGAGGCGCCTTCCC
Organism: Planctomycetaceae bacterium; assembly: GCA_005773145.1. Lineage (GTDB taxonomy): Bacteria > Planctomycetota > Planctomycetia > Pirellulales > Pirellulaceae > SXHS01. The sequence goes on from SXHS01000003.1 coordinate 727, forward strand.
AGGCCCTGCAGCCGGAAGGTCCGCCTGTCGCCGACGGGCCCGCTTGGAATGGTGATTATTGGCAGAGTGAAGACGAGCCGCCGGCTGCTACATGCACGTCGGGCACCTGGTTCAATCGTGGCAGGTGGTACGCGCGGCAAGACTTTGTCTACCTGACCCGGTACTCGATGGATACGCGGCGGCTGATTGCCGACTCGTCGCAGTTCCGGCCGACTACTTTCGAACCGGAAGACGTAGCCACCACCGGGCGCACGCTTGGTTTCGAGCCGGGGGGTCGCCTGACCCTGGGTCGTTTTTTGTGCCGCGACGGCAAGAATCGAGACCACTCGATTGAGTTCCAGTTTTTCGGGTTGCTCGACTGGCAGATTTCAAGCGGCATGACCGCTCGCAGTACGGATTCATTGTTCACGCCAATTGACACTTATGCACTCGACAGTGAGGCTGTCGGCGGGTTCAACGGGACACAGGTTCAGAAGTACATCTACGACGCCTCCTTCGACAACTACGAACTGAACTATGTCATTTCACAACGCCTGGGGCGCGACCGGTTGGAACTGACGCCCGAGGGCGAATGGGTCCGCAAGCTGACTTCGAAACATACGTCCACGCTGTTTGCGGGCGTACGTGTGATTGAGATTGGCGAAGGGTTTCTGTGGACAAGCGAGGCCGCTGTTCCCGCGACCAACAATGGTCGCTACGAAGTCACCACGCAGAACCAGATGCTCGGCTTGCAATTTGGCCATGAGCTTGTGGTCCAACGATCCAAATTCCGCGTCGGAGTGCGCAATCAGGTCGCCGGTCTGATTAACTATGCCGATCAAAAGTCATTCGTCCACATTGTCGACACGCGACCCGAGGTTCCCGTCGACGATATTCGCGTCCAGTCGGGCAGTTCGCACGACATGTCGTTTCTGTACGGAATGAGCATCATGGCCGCCTGCCATCTCCGTCCGAATCTGGCGATTCGCACCGGATATGAGTTCATGTATCTCAATCAGTTGGCCCTTGCGCCGGAACAATTGACATTTGCTCCGCCCCCGACGAGATCGCAAATCGTCAACGGAGGTGCGCTGATTTTCAACGGTTTTTCGCTGGGCTTGGAAATGGTTTGGTGAATTATCCATGTTGAACAATCTGTTCTCGCGTCGTGCTTTCGCGATCATCCTGTTGTTTGTGTTCCTGCTGCCGTTCATGACGCGCGGCAGCCGCAAGGCGCTGCGCAGCAATGACAATAACGTTCAAGACTGGCTTCCCAAGGAGTACGAGGAGACGACCGACTTCATCTGGTTCAAGCAGCATTTTGATAGTGAGACCTTCATCCTTGTTACTTGGGATGGCTGCCATATCGACGATCCGCGATTGACGCTGCTGACCAAGAAGGTAGTGCCCGATGCGGACAATCTCCCTGCCAACGCGCTCTTCAAGAAGATCGAAACCAGTAAAACGGTGCTCGATCGGTTGACGTCGCCGCCGCTGAATCTGAGTGAGGAGAACGCGATCAAGCGGCTGCGCGGCCTGTTCATTGGTCCCGACGACAAACAGGCCTGTGGCATCATCACCCTTACGCAACATGGCAAGCAGGATCTGCGCAGCACGCTCGACACGCTGTACAGCGTCTGCGACCGCGAGCTTGGCCTGCCGCGCGACCGCGTCAAGATGGGGGGCCCGCCGGTCGACAACGTGGCCATTAGCGTCGAAGGAGAACGGACGTTATTGCGGCTGTTTATTCCGGCCGGCATCGTGGGCCTGAGCCTTGCCTACTGGTGCCTTCGCAGCGTGCGGCTGACGACCATGGTGTTTGGCACGGCGCTCTACGCCGCCGCAATTTGCCTGTCGATGGTTTGGTACAGTGGCAACTCGATGAACGCCATTCTGCTGACCATGCCCGCGGTGGTCTACGTGGCGGGCGTTTCCGGGGCCATCCATTTTGCCAACTATTACCGCGATTCGGCCGTGGAGGCCGGAGTCGACGGTGCTCCAGCACATGCCATCAAGAGCGCCTGGCTGCCTTGTCTGCTCTCCGCGGGCACGACGGCAGCCGGTCTGCTGTCGCTGTACACCAGCGAGTTGATGCCGATCAAAATGTTCGGCGTCTTCTCCGCGTTGGGCGTGCTGGCTACCTTATCGCTATTATTCCTGTTTCTGCCCGCTTGGATGCAGCTTTGGCCGATGA
>SXHS01000219.1 GCA_005773145.1 Planctomycetaceae bacterium
ATCTGCAGCGGGCTCGACAATTTTGCCGTCGGATGACCGCTACCATTTACCACCAGTCGCAATAGTTCGGATGTCTGCAATGGGACCTGCCGCGAGCCGTCGGCGATGACCAGTTGGTTGGCCGTCCATTGGCTTACTTGCCCCTCGATGCTGGTACCATCCAGCATTTCCAGACGCACGTCTGGCGCTCCGGCCAGCAACAACAGCGGTAGTACCCAGGTTGTCATCGGTCAAGGTTCCTCCGTCCGTTCCTTGGCCAAGCGGCGAAAATACTCTTCGATCACATCCCGATAGTGGGCCGGAAGTTCCTTGCTTAATTGCTGCAGGGCTTCCTCGCGCTCTTTCGGCGGCAAGTTGCCCCAAGCTTTGTGATCTCCCAGCGTTTTGGGGGCGACCTCGCCCGGCCCCTTTCCCCCAGCCTGAAACGAATCGGACATCGGACTGCCGGGCTGCAGGTTCCCCTGGGCCTTGGCAGCGGCGGCCTGCGCCTGTTGTAACTGCTTTTCCAAGTCTTTGATCATCTTGTCCAGCTTTTCGACGACCGCCTCTTCCTCGGTACGGACGCGTTTTCCAGCGCGGCCGTGATCCAACTGTGACCGTATGCTGCCCATCATTCGGGCCACTTCATCCAAACTGTCCGACTTAAACGCTTGCCAATCGCGAAGTACCAATTTGGCTACGTCACGATATCGGCGCGGCAACAGTTTCTCATTCTCCAATAACCGTGAGAGAGCCGCCTGTCCTTGCGGCTTGTCGCGCAGTTGATGATGCACCACGCTTTGATAGAACAGCAGAGCGGCGGGATCCATCACGTCTTCCGGTTGCAGGCCCGTCAATTGATCCGCAGCCTCGTGGTAGTAGTGGTGACTGGCCAACCAGCGGCCGAAATACAGTCGGCCATTGTGGCGAAGCTCCGCCGCTCGCGACGCGTCTCCCAACCAGGCGGCCGTGGGCAATGAGGCGATCGTCGGCGTGTCCGCGCAGGCGGCGACCAAGGTGCGCGTCGGTTCATCGAACAGCGCCACGCATGACACCCAGGCGTCCAGCAGTCCACCTGTCTCATCCGGCTTGAACGTCTGCCAATGTTGTATGACCTCGGCGCGGATCTCCTCCGATACGGCTTGCCGCTCCATACATGCTTCCAACAGCGATCGCACAGTCTCGGCCGGGGGTGGACTCCAAGTTGCCCGGCGGCCGAGTTCATCGGCCGGGGAAGGCCGAGGTTGCGTCTGAACTGTCTCGGGCTGGCTCGCGTCCGTTTTCGTGGCGGCTGCACCACAACACCAAGCTGCGGTGGTGAGGACCAAGCCCCACCAAGTTGTCGATCCAATGTGGGGACCGAATAGCCCCTTGGTCTGGTGCAAGGTACCGCTCGAGACGGTCCCAGTCGAAAACCGAGCGTGGGAGTAGGAAAGGTGCATTATTTATTCTTACCCACAATAATGTCACGTGTGATGCGATACAGACGTTGCTCTCGGTCCGCGAGTTGCTGCAGTGACTCAATCATGGACGCCTGGTTGGCTTGGCCCGTGACGTCGTGAGCATCCTGTAGCATCTGTGCCAGTTTTGCCGTTCGCGCGTTGATACGCATTTGTAACGATTTAATCATTTTCAGCTCGGCAATCGAATTGACTAGTGGCGGTTCGCCGGGTGAAGACCCGTCTCCAGGCGGTTGCGGCGTGTCTTGACGCTGTTGCTGATCCTTGCGGGCCTGGCTCAACGAGGCAATGATTTCTTCCAACGCCTGAATCACATCTTCCTCAACACCCTGCGTCACGGGGCCAACCTGAACCTTCGCCAATAAGTCCGTAATTTGCTGCATGTCGTCCCGCAGTTGTTCCACCGCCTCGGGGAACACAACCGAAGACCCCTCATCATGAAGCAGCACTAAGGCCTTATCGGCTTCCACGACCAGCCGACGCTCTTGAAAACTGAGTTTCCCAGCTTGGACATCGAGGGTCCGGTCGGGGCGCTCGGCCGCGCTCTTGTCCAGTCGCTTGGTCTCGTCGTGGATCTTGAGTTGCGACTCGAGCATGCCGCGAAAGCGAGTTTCCAATTGAACGAGAGTCCGTTCGATCTCCTCTTCTCGCATTTGTCGCAGGATCTCTTCGAGTTGAGCTTTGGCCTCTTGCAGCAGTCGCTGCGCCTCCTCTTGGGGCTTAATGGCCTCCAGACGCTGTGAGTCGCGCAGTCGCTGCGTGGCCTCGCGCATCCGACGCTGGGCTTCCTCGAGGCGTGAGCGTCCGGGAAAGCTCTCGGGCGCTTCCCCTGGCGGCGGCCCCGCCTCAGTTTGGTCACCCGACTTATCACCCGACTTGCCACCCGACTTGCCATCCGACTTGCCATCCGACTCGCCATCCGACTCGCCATCCGACTTGCCATCCGACTTGCCATCCGATTTGCCGTCCGATTTGCCGTCCGATTTGCCGTTTTCCTCCGGGGAAGATTTGCGGTCCTGTTCGGATGCCTGGGCCTTATCAGTGCGCGGGTTGGATGCGGACGAGTCGGACTCTTGTTCGTCGATGCGCTGACCTAGTTGTTGGGTTTTTTCCGTGACGCGATCCTGTTCGGTGGCCAAATGGTCCATGTCGTCATTGGCTTCCGTGCGGCCTTGGATACCCTTTTGCATACGGAGGATACGTTCGATTTCTTGGATATAGTCGCGTACGCGCTCCCGCTCGTTACGCAGTCGTTCGGGTTGATCCGAGGAAAGCAGGTCGAGCAATTTTTTCAGCACCTCGACCGCGTCACGCTGCGCCTCGATGGATTTGCCCAACTGTTGTTGGTTGAGGAGGGGGACGAGTGATTCCAAGTTGGCATGCAGTTGTTGGTTTTGGCTTTCCTGCAAGGCCCGTCTCAGGAGTGCGGCTCGATGAGGATTGGCCCCGGCCTCAATTCCAGCGCGGCGCAGCAATAGGTATTCGAATTGCTTAAAGCGATCCGAGACGGTGCCTTGGCGGAGTGCCAGCTCATCGGCGGGCGCCGGGGCAACAGTTGGTGCGGGGGGGGCCGCGATGTTGTCGGCCGGTGGTTGTTGTGCGTCATCGGCCGCGACCACCCAGGAGGTGGCCATCGCGAACACCAGGAGTGCGCCTCGGCAGGCGAGGTGCGTCGTACGCATGGAAGGTCGAATCCCGATTCGGACGCGTTTCATGGGGGACGCCTGTCTCAATGGGCCGACCGACCGTCCATTCGCCAGGAACCATCGAGTCCCTGGGACAGCGGCGTTGGCTCATTTTACTTTAACAGATCTAGGGTTTGTTTTCGCTGCAATTTCTTCGTCTGATCCAACAGAGATTCCTGCTCCGCTATCAGACTACGCACCATGTCCACCAGTTCATTGAAAGACTCAAGTTCCAGCATATTCTCCAAAATCTGCTCCATATCAAGGATGATCTGTTCCAGGTGGTCGATCGTCCGCGTGAGCGACTGTTGGTGACCGGGTTTGTGCAGTTGCTTCAATAGTGCATTTAGGGCGACATCCAAGGGCGGGCAAGATTGCCGCGCGACTTTTTGTAGCGGCGCCACCACCGATGTCTCCAGGCGTTTCTCACGATCCTGGGCCGCGATGCGATTGTTGCGAAGTTCCGCAATGATGTCTTGAAAGGCCGCGGCCAGCCCGAGCATCTCTTGTGCGGCGCGTTGGTTGAATTGCAATGCACGCTCGACTCGCAGCAATCGTAACGACTGCAAACGCTGTTGAGTGTTGTTGTCGGGTGTTAGTTCCGCAGGTGTTTCCTGTGATCGCATGCGGATCAACGAGTCTCGAGTCTCTCTTGATTCGACCAGAAGCTGTTCGAATCGACGCCGGAGTCCCAGTTCTCGGTCGTCCAGTAGGGCCTGCAACTGATCCGGCGTGACGACGCTCAACTCGTACCGCTCCCCCTGGCCGACATTCTTGCCTTCTGGTCCGTCGTAGAAATCATCGGCTTTTACCGTCAGGGTGAGTTGAGTTCCCACATCCAGGCGGAGTGGCGTGGCGGCATCGCGTTCACGCTGCAAATCGAGTGTGTGCGAGACTTTTCCCTCGCGATCGAGGAGACAGGGGATGACGCGGGGTGCTTGCTTGGCGATCTCCAATTCGTACCACGCTCGATCCACTCCGTAGTCATCGGTCACCGAACCGACCAAGGGAATTTCCGCTTGCGTGGTGATCGCAGTGCCGATACCTCGCAACTCGGCGGTCCATTGCGGGGGTGAATCGTCGAGCACGCCCAAGGTCAACCGAAACGGCCGCAACGACGTCACGCCATCGGTGTCGGTGAGCATCAAGTCGATACTTAGTCCCTGTTGTAGTCGCGGCAAATCCAACGTGAATTCACGGGGTGCAACCAGTTGCGGCGTGGCAGTCAATGGCTCCGTGATGGCAGACTCATGGGCCGCATCGTCGGTCCCCGCGAGGCTGACGGCCGCAACAGCTTGCAAGCTCTTGTTGACATGGGCGCGAACTTGGATTCGACTTCCCTTGGGGAGCCGCAGACCCGGTTGCCACGGTTGCGTGCGTGTGGCAAGCTGCGTGTAGTCCGGCATCTGGCAATGGACATCCACGCCAATCACCGTAGGACTTTCGACGACCTCCACGCGATTGTTTCGCAGCCGATGGTCATTGCCGATGATATCGAATTGGACTCCCGATACAATTCCACTAAAGGGTTTGCCGGTGTAGGTATAGTATTGATAACCGTCCCGTATGCCTCCCACGCGGCTCATGACCACCCGACCACGCTGGCCTTCCTCGGTCCGATAGGCGATGGTGCATGTTTCTGGCGGTGGAGTCGGCCGGTTGGCATCTGCCCGCACGCGAATGGGAACGTCCGTTCCCCGGGCGACTTTGCGAACCCCGTTGCGAAAATCGATTGATTCCAGATGCGTGCGGCGCGGCCAGGTTTCATCCGACAGCAAGAACAATCGTCGACTCCAAGTCCCGAAGGCATCGCGGGCCGACCAGGCATAGCCGGCGATGGAGAGCAATAGCAGCCCCGCCAATCCCGCTTGGCGCGCCAAGCGGCGATAATTGAAGACGCGTTCCAGTGCGACCCGTTGCGATGTCTGCTCGGCTTGCTGCCGGGTGTGAGCCAATAATTCGCGGCCGAACTCCCCCTCCTCGATTGGTTCGCACCCGCCATTTTGAACGGTGGTCAACAGACTGTCGTCGAAGGCAGGGAAGTAGCGTTCCAAAATGATGGCCAGGCTACCGTCCCCCATCGGAACGAACATGCGGGACAAGAACTGCTTCACGAGAATCCAGATCAGCCCACCGGCCGAGAGGATCAGCCACGCCAGGCGGCCCCCCTTGGGCATCTCGCTGGAACCCGCCAGAACCGGCAGATAGTCCAAAGCAAGTCCGATCCAGAACATGGCCGCCACCCAGATCACGGCCAGGGCCGTGGATTCTCCCCAAATGAACGCGCGAATTCGCCGCCGCAGTCGATCCAGCAAGGATCGCAGGGGGGGCGTTACACGGTGGTCTCGCTGCGTGGGCGGCATGTTCTCGCTTCTCGCTCTGCGGCGTTCCGTTGGTTAAGTCCCCTACGACACGGGCCGCCATCTCCTATGTTCTTATTCTACGCCAATTTGGACAGACGGCGAATCAGCCACTCCAGGCAGAGAGCGCCGCAGATCGGAGCCAAGAGCCACCCCTTCAAGCGTTGATCGAAATCTCGATCCGGCGTCTCTGGCAAAAAGGTAACCTGATCTTGCGGCACCAGGGCTTGGTCGAGCCCCGGTGCATCGGCAGTCCCAATCGCCCCCTCCAAACCGATGAAGTACTCGCCTCCGGACCGTTTGGCCAGATCGACGAAGAGGGCATCGTTGCGCGTCGCCCGTTCGATCTCGCGGTCGGGGATCCGCACCCGCACATCGCGTCGTAGCAGCTGTGGAGATGCAGCGTCGGCCAATTCCAATTCCACGCGGTAGTCACCTTCCTGCGCCGCGACGAACTGGCCGGAATACATGCCGCCGCGCGAGGAATCCGGTACCGCATCCAACACCAGTGGTTGCGGCTGGCCATTCGGCGGACGCAATACGGCCGCCACTCGAGGATCACGAAGTGGTTGATATTGGGGATCCGTGAGCGCCGCCCGCACCAGCACCGTCTCTCCCAATGCGCATCGCTGTTTGTCCACCAATAGAACCCCCCGTGTCGAATCGCGCAGCAGGCGGCCCTGCGAAACATGACGGATTAGTTTTGTGTAATAGCGGTCGAAGTATGCCTCGTTCAGGCCGCGCAGCCGCCACATCTCACTGCTCCCCTGATAGACCACCTGTCCGGCACCGTAGTAGTGCCCGGCCAGGTACACGGGTAGCTCGGAGTCCACGGCCGTTTGCGGGTCGGAGTACCGGGAATACACTTTGGCACCCGGTTTGGGTCCGCGTACTGGGTAGTAGGCGCTCACGCCGGAGAACCCTTGCCAGAATTCACGATTGGTTGGTTCGGTATCGACGAGTCCCAGGAATTCGGCCTGCCGCCCCTCGTCGGTTAACTGCAGCGGCCAATAGACCTCGGTGCCGAGATTGCTGGCGGATAGCAGCTGGGCCGATCGGCTGTGAAAGACTACGGGATAGAGGTCCTTGAGCGTGCGCATCCCCTCATCCGTGTTGGGCCGGGCGGTCCATTGCGGCGTGTTCACAGGGCCGGGGACGACTATAAGGCCGCCGGCCTGTTCGGCCACCCATCGATCCAGCCATTCAATCTGTTCATCTGTGATGCGTTCCCAATCGGGATCGATGGCAACGATACAATCATAAGCAAATAATTCCTGTGCCGTGGCGGGGAACTCCGTCAACAAACGGTGGGCCTCCTGCGAAGCACCTGGCTGACTAGATTGCAAGAGAACATCCACCACCACATCACGATCACGGAAGAGAAGATTGCGCAAGAATTGATATTCACGAGCGGGGCCGCCCGCGAAGAGTAGTACCTGGTTCTTGCGGTCCACCACTTCAACCTGGGCAAACTTCTGGTTGTCTGCTGGGTCATGATCTCTTGGGTTGGCCATCACGCGTACGTAGAAAATTTGCCTTCCCTGTTCTTGTGGCGCGTGTTCGAATTGCAGGCTCGTCACATCACCGTCGGCGCCGCAAGTAATGCGTCGTTCGTCCAATACCGTCGCACGTTCAATGTTCTTCGGTTCTTGGTCCTTGTCAGCCAACAGTTGTACGTTGACCTCAGCCCCCTCCCAGCCCGTGGATTGCAGATAGGCTCGGATCGTGAAACGATCCCCCGGATAGACGCGGCTTGGTGACTCGATGTCTACAATGCGCACATTGGCAGCCTGCTTTTCCGAGCCGATGCCAATGGGGTACAAGGAAATGGCGGCGCGCTCGGCCATGGCCCCGACTTCGCTGGCATCGATGCCCGC
>SXHS01000220.1 GCA_005773145.1 Planctomycetaceae bacterium
GAGAAAAAATCGACCTTGAGGTTTCCATCCAGATCCACTTCACCCAGTCCGCGCAGGCTGATCGCGTCCCCACTCAAATCGATCTGGTCGAAATAGATGCGATCCCCCTGAATCCGAAACTGCAAGTCACTGGAGGTGAAAGCCGTACGGTCTGGCTGTCCGGCGCGTAGGCGGCGAAAGAGCGAAATCATCACAGGGAGTTCGTAGATATCCGCATCGCGAAGCTCCACCGCCCCCTTGCCGGTGAGCGTATGGTTCCCCTGCGCGGTGCGCTGCAGTTCAACGACGCCATTCGCGCGACCGGCCACGCGGGGGGGCCGCTGCGAAAGTTCTCGTGCCACGTGGAATAGATCAGCGTCCCTCACCCGTGCCTGCAAATTGCACTGGCCGTTCTCGAACAAGTACCGCACGTCCGCCTCAACGGCCCCTCCAAAAAGCCGAGCCGTTAACGGAGTACGCGGCTCCGCACTCGGCGTAGCATGTGTCAAATCGCCGGCCAGAATTTGGTGAGGCTCTAGGCGAAAGGGGCCGCGGATTTGTGTGAGTTGCACGTGTTTCCACACCAGGGAGTCGATATCCAGCATGCCAGATGTCTTAAGTTGAGCGCCATCGGTGGCCCCTTCGACACGCACGCGGCCCGAAACATGGTCCAAACCGATACCACCACCACCGCCGATCTCGTCCATTTCCCATCGCATGTTCACGTCATCCAAATCAAAATCCAACTTCCAGTTGGCGCTGACCGGTCCCGTGGCCTGGGGCGAAAATGTCCAGTCGATGGAACCGTCCATGGCGAGGGGACCGTCGGCATGAAGTTTTGCCAAAGCACGGCGGATACCGGGAGGCAAGGCACTGAGTAACTCGCGATCGGCGCGGAGTCGATCCACGGTGATCCGATCGAACGCCAGTTTCCACCCAGCACCAGCTGCGGGGACTGCGGAGCCCACCGCGCTCATGGACACCCCCTGATGGCGTGCCTTCAATCCATCCAGATGCACGACACCATCCTTCAAGTACACGGTCCCCGTGACTTCATCCATCTGATAGGGGAACCACGCCGGAATCAGCGACACGGTCCGACCTTCGCTGTTCTGTTGCGGGGGCAATTTGTCAATCTTCACATTGGTCCGAGTCTGCCTCGAAGCCTTGTCGAAACGCAAGCTTGCGCTCACGTGGTCCAAGGTTCCCCTCGGCCGCAGGTTGCGCCACAGCGTCCGCACGTCCGGCTTGAGCGCGTCACGCAACTCATCCTCCAAGGGAATATCGGTTCCGGTAAAGTCGAGGCTGAGCTGTCCCCCCAACGTCACAGGATCCCATTTGCCGTGGCAGCGCACGTAGCCGCTGTCGTTGTAGCCTTCCAGGTCCTGAAAAGTCCAATGGTCATTGTTCATGATCATGCGACCCCGAACGCGATCGAGCGGGTAGGGAAACTGTGCGTGGCGCAACGCGCAGTCATGCAGTTGAACCACCATCTGCCGCTTGAGCACGGGGTTTGGCGCAGCTCCGCGATCCCAAGTGGCCGAGAACGATATCCAACCCCGAGGGGCGAAGTCCTGCAAGATCTTGCGAATCTCCGGCTTGCTGGCCTCGATCAACTGCGTGTCCAAGGGTATGGTCGCATCCGATTGGACTTGGAACGCGCCCGACCAATTGGGTCCTGGTCGTTGAATGGTCCCTTGCATTCGCACGGGTTGACCACTGGCCAGCGCCTGCAGTTTGAATTGCAACTCGTCATCATGCAATTGCAGGTTGCCCGTGGATTGACGGAGCGGATAAGGAAACTTGTCGTAAAGGCAGCTAACGTCATGCAACGTGGCGTCCAAGTGCGGGTGCCAGCGGGCGCCATCAAATGTCGCCGCAAAAGCCGCATCCAAACGGCCCAACGGTTGCCAACGTTGCCATTGTTGTTGCCATTTCTCTGGCAGAATATCGATCATTCGTCGATCGACCTGAAGTTGATTTACGCTGCCACTGACCTGACTGGGACTGTCCGCGCGGTGCCCTCGGCGCACGTACGTAAGTTCGATGTTCGCTTCGCCAAGTCTGGCACGCAGTTCAGAGATGGCTAGCTGTTGGGGGTCCAGCTCGAACCTGGCCGACACGTCAGAAACCGGGAAGGGGAGCCGCGGGTCCTCCCAGCGGCCGCCCGAAATCTCCCCAGCAATCGCATACTCCCAGGGCGCGGCAGCACCAGCGGCCCGTTGCACGCGAAAGCGTCCGTTCGCGCCGGCCCGAAAGTCACCCAAGACGTGAAGCGGCTCCGCTGCCGCCTCGGGCAGCGACTGGCGAAACTCGGGATTGATGTCCAACCCCCGCAAATCGCCCTCAAGCGTGACACTACCGTCCTGCGCCGAGACCGTCCCGTGCAGCGAGACCTGTCGCACGTGATCACTGGTGAATGCCACTTGAAATCGCATGCGACGGGTCGCGACTTCAGCCGACTTCAAGGACGCATCGGTCTTATCCGGCGCGAGTTTTATCTGCACGTTATGCAAAGTTAATAGGCTAGCGGGAACCTTCCTGTTGTCCACGACCTCTATCGTCGCATTCGATATCGTCACGGTGGGGGGACGCCGGCTGAAACTCGGTGGCGGGAAGAACTGAGCCAAATTCCATGTGCCATCCTCCTTGCGGATGCAACGCACGATGACGCCGCGCATCTCCACATGCTGGATATCAATTTTCCGCTTCAGCATGTCCGCCAGCGTACCTCGGCAGCGAACCCGGACTTCCTCGGCAAAGGCCAACTCCGAGTGATTCGCGGCGGCGTCTTGGTCGCTGATGGAGATCGCGTGAACGAGAATCCCTTCCTTGCGGTGGAGCGAGGCAGAACGGATGTTGACACTTAGCCGCGGGTAAAGTCGATTCAGTTGGCCCACGATGTTGCGACGAATTTCGACGTCCGCTCGATCGTAGAAGTAGTACCCAGCCGCCGCGCAGGCCACGATGCACCAGAGCAACACCGTACCGAGGTGACTGTGCTCCTTGGGTGCTGACGGTGGCACGGCTGAGGTCGAGTTCCTCGTCATGAGGGGCGTTCCCCGTGTGACGTTCGCTCGCACACCATGACCGCCGCCGCGAGAACAATGAGCGGCAACATGGCCGGCTCACGATAACGCAGCGAGCTGACAAAGATCACATGCAGTAAGGTCAAGTAGACCGCCGGCAATAGACAGAACATGTGGGCGCCACCTCGGCGGCTTACGATCGTGACCGCGCCCCAAGCGGCGGCTATCATCAGCGGCACGTAGCCAATCAACACGACGCACCGCACCCACCACCCACGAAACGCTGGCTCATTCGGCCAAACATTCCACATGCGCAGGAACTTCACCCCCATGAGCCGCAGCACTTGGCCGGGGTAGCCGAGTGCCCAAGCCACAGCTGCCGCGCGGTGCCGTTGATCCAGCCGCCATTCAAACGTCGCATCCAGCGTTTGGCCTGCTGCGAGCGCCGCTTCGTCCGCCCGCCGCTGCTCATCCAGGAAGCGATCCACGAAACGCATGTCGCTACCTCCGTCGGCGTGCGGGTTCCAGCCATCGTAGAGACTGGCGCCGACTTGTAGCGTTGTTGGCACCCAATGGCCCGTAATCGTGTAGTTGCGCCACCACCAGGGAGCCATGGTGAGCACCAGTCCCATCACGGCGCACCAGGCGAACTGCCAGCAATCCCCACGCGACCGGCGGCTCGTTAGGCCGATCAGACACGCAATCGGCGTGAACAATAACCAGCTGGGACGTATCCATGTGGCCATTCCACCAACCAGGCCAAACAACAGACTCAGGACACCACGCGAACGAATGGCAGGGCTGTTCCAAGCGGCTACGCCCAGCGCCAGTTGCCAAGTCATGACCGCGCAGAACGGCGATTCCGACAGTAGCAGCACGCTCATCACGATCGCACCCGGGTAAACAGCCGCCAACACAGCGGTCGCCAAAGATGCAGCAGGCCCAAACAATTGCCACGCCATCCAGGCCACACCGGCAATCGCCATGGTGCCCAACAAGGCGCCAAGCACTCGTGCTGCGAGAGTCGGCGTATCGGCGCCGCAACATCGAAATACGATCGACAGCATCCAAGGATAACCGGGCATACGAAACACGCGCGCCTCGTGCGGCCCGTAGGAATACGGGGCCCCCGTAGCGAGTCGCTGGCCCAACGTCCAATAGGTCTCGCTATCAGGAAATGCGAACCGCGCACCAACCGGCAAGCGGGCTTCCCAAATCACCGCAGCTCCCACGCGCACCGCGAACGCCAACGCCAATAAGGCGATTATCAGCGCCACTCGAGCGCGATTTGAGGCGGGTATTCGCATGCGCATGACGCCCCCCACACATTGGCGTCGATCAGCCAAGCTGCCTAAAAAATCGCCAAATCCTAGGCCGGAAGGCGCAGCGCCGTCAAGATTGCTTTCTGCTGCCAGCCCTACGAATGCGGCGCCAGCAATGCTATCGAGAACGAGCAACTCCCAGCTCAGCGGCTGGCAGGGCGCGGGGCGGCAACCGGGTAACGCTGCTTGACCGCAGCGATCCAGGCGTCGGCCGTGTAGATCATTTCCGACTGGGCTTTTTCCGTGAGTCGCTTCTGCTGCGACGGGGTTGCCATCCCCTTCTGATAAATCAGTTGCAGCTGCGATAGATTCATCGTGTCGCGATCCGTAGGGGCTACGGCGATCTCCGCGCCTTTGGGCAGCTTGATCAGATCGCGGATCAACTCGTCCCCACGATGCTGTTTGAGGACCAAATTGAGGCGGTCATAGATGCCAGCTTGATGCGAAATCTTGCGCATGAACGTCTTACCGGCGGGGGAACGCAAGGATACCACCAGCGGATGACCGTTATCCAACATCCGACCAACAATTTGGTCCTGCCCGGGCACGGTCCAACCCAGCTTTCTCAACTGGGCGAAAGCGGGAGCCACGTCCTCGCGGGTGATTAAATCCCCCGGCCGATAGTCGCCAAGCTGGCGCAAATGCTCATTCAATGCCTTTTCCACTTGCCCCCAGGTGGGGATCGGTTTGGGAGCCCCCCAAACCGATGAGGCGCAGCACATCAGCAACAGAACAACGGCAGCCCTAACCATCTGCTCGCCTCCCCACTCGAGAACCAGGCCCCCGTCACAGCGCACACCGTCGGCCTCAGCGGCACCAAGCCCTATCGAAGACTATCGGGTGTCTAGGCCGGCCGACTTTGCCCATTTCACGAGTCGGCCGCAACAAAAATAACGCGGATGGGCGGAAATCTCGGTTGAGCCCGGCCGGTCGTGCGTCTCTCCTCCCCGTCACCGCATCCCCGCATCTCTGCGTCTCTGCGTGCCACCTCTCTGCGTCGCCAGCCGGAACGACGACCGACAACTAAGGTTTAGGTGTAGCGCAGCCCACGGTGTTGCGGTTCAAAGAATGCCGGGAGCAGCTGATCGACCTGGAGGAGACCGGCGCGGGTGAGCCGGATGGTTTGAGGCTCGAGCGTCAACAGGCCGTCGCGTTGGTAATCTTCCCATTCGGAACGCCAGTGCGCGACGATATCGACGTCGAACTTCTTCCGAAAGGTTTCGGGGTGCAAGTAACCTCGTTTGAGTTGAAGTATCAGCTCGCGCACCAGCAGCTGGTGTGGCGTGGGGCGCATGCCGCGTTGTAAGGGAAGTTGCCCCAGTTCTAAAAGCCGGCGCAGGTAATGGACCCATTCCGTTTCGTTTTGGTAGTGCACGCCGGAGATATGTCCGAAGCTGGCCACGCCGGTCGCCAACAGATCGGCGCCCTGCCAGAGATTGTCGCGGTAGCTGAAGTTGACGCGATCTTGGTGTTTAACCATCGTATAGGCGCTGGAGACGCTATAGCCGGCGGTTTCCAGCTCCTGGAACGCGTATTCAACCCACGCCCGCTTGGTATTCCAATCGGCCACGGGCGATGCCAGCTTGTGGTCCAAGATGTCGCGTGAATAGACCGTGTTGAAGGGCAGCTCCATTTGATAAATGGTCACGCTGTCAGGGGCCAGTTCTACCGTCCGTCGCACGCTGTCTCGCCAATTGTCCCACGTCTCACCAACCATGCCGGCAATCAAATCGATGTTGACGTTGTGAAACGCGGCAGCCGTGATCCAATCCCAGGCCCGATATACCTCGGCCGACAAGTGGGCGCGACCATTTTCTTGCAACACGGCATCACCAAAGTTCTCCACGCCGAGGCTTAGTCGCGTGACACCTATTTCCCGCAGCGCCTGCACTTTGGGTTCCGAGAGCGTGCCGGGTTCGCACTCGAAGGTGACCTCCTCCGCCTGTGACCAGTCGGTGTGTTGACGCAGTCGGTCGACCAAGGAATGGAGTTGACGAACGCTCAGGAACGAGGGAGTTCCTCCCCCGAAATAGACAAATCGATACGGCCGGCCCCCCAAGCAGGGCAAGTTGCTTACCAATTCAATTTCGCGCGACAGGGCACTGAGATAGGTCTCGATTTCATCGGCCCGTTTGTCGGTGTAGACGCGGAAGTAGCAAAACTTGCATCGCTTGCGGCAGAAGGGGATATGCAAGTAGAGGCCGAGCGACACGGGGGCAGGCGACTGCTGCATGGCCGCCGTGACGGCCTCCAAACCATCCGCTGTCCACTGCGAATAGGGGGGATAGTTGGAGATGAAATAGCTGCCGACGTCGGTTTTTGTAGTTTCAGGGGTCATGGCCCCATTATACAACAATCATTTCCCCCGGACCCTTCTGGCACCATGCACGGCTGGTTGGCTACCGATCCGGCGCCCTGCCCCTTGCTTAGTCAGGTCCAGCATTGGCCACGGGAGCTGACCGTCCCCGCCAAAGACGCCGCCAAATCGCGGCTGGAAGGCGACTGCTTGGACATTTCGTCGACGACCTGATACCCTGCCAATAATATAAAGGGTAGGCTCCGGGAATATGAAAAATGACCGCAAACATGTTTTCGCTCAGTCATATCCGCCATTCATGGCCTTGCTTCATGACTGAGCTTCGGTCGTACTTCACACGAAAAATCTTGGGGCGCCTCGCCGAGCTTGACGAAGAGAAAATTCAACGATTCAGTGCTCAAATTCCACAGGTCATCGACAAAATGACAAAGGCCGAACAGGATCATCCGGAAGTGATACTTGAATCGGAGCGGATCGGGCAGATCGCTACCAAGAGTGGTGTTGCACCCGAAGAGGTAAGAGAACTGATCCGGTGGTTTCTTGAATTGCGAACGCAATCGATCGTGTTTCCTCCTCGGAAGGCGGACGAGACGCAGGAACTATCGGCAAGATGCGCTCGGGTTCATTCTCAGCTTATCGCTGGGCGATGCCCTTGGTGTGGCAAGAACATGTTTCCTAACTGATGGCCAGGTAACTTTCGGTGGGATTTGAAGCGGAATGCGGTAGCCCGTCGAACAACATCCGCCATTAGCGACGCTAACTCAGCAATGCTATTGCCCCCCGTCCCCTTGTTGATCGCCGAAGCAGTAGATCGTGCCATCGGTATTGGCAATGACGAGGCGACCGTCAGCCACGGCAGGCGATGCCACGAACTCCCCACCCGTTTCGTATTCCCAGGCCACTTTGCCCGTGTTCAGATGGAGTGCGAAGAGGCGACCATTCGCGGCGCCGATGTAAACCCGTTGTCCGGCCACGACCGGCGAACCATCGACCCGCGCCTGAGCCGAGAACATCCAGCGTTTCTCTCCTGTCTGCTCGTCCAGTGCATAGATCCGCTTCGAGCGGCTGCCGGTGATGACCAATCCCGCCTGCACCGCGGGTGAACTGCGAATACTCTGACGATTGGGCTCGTCGCGGAACACCCAATCGGACTCTGCCTTTCGCCAGTTGATGGCATGCACGGCACCACCTTCCGTCCCAAAGAAAACTCGATCCCCGTGCGCCGCGGCAGTTACCCCCGTAGGCGAATCGATGGGAACACTCGCCGCCCCTTTGCCGTTGGTCAGATCCACCATGTGCAAACGGCTGTCACAGCCCGCCACAAAGGCCCGGTCCTCGACCACCGTGGGAGAACAGCGGATTTGATCCTCAATCGTAAATTTCCAGATCAGATCGCCATTTTGCACGTTGAGATAGTAGAGATTCGCATCCTGCGAGCCAAAGAGGACTCCGTCCTTATAAAAGTTCGCGCTGGAGTTGATTTCACTCGTAGCGGAAAACTTCCAGATCAATGCTCCCGTATCGGTACGACGACCGTAGAATTGCCCATCCAGATTTCCCAAAAACAGTCGGCCATCGCGCACGGCTGGAGTCGTACTGAATCCGCTCTCGCTCTGCTCGTCTTTTTTCTCCCAACGCACCTTGCCATCATGCAAACCAATGGCTCGGATGACGCCATTCATATCGCCGATGTAGACCACTCCGTCAACAATGGCGGCCGAGCCTTCGAATTGTGTATCAGGCGTCTCAAATTTCCAGAGGAGATCGAGCGGTTCGGGGAGTGACCGTTCCCGCGCGCCGCGCGCCTGAACATCTCCTCGAAACAGGGGCCAGTCCTTCTCCGAGGCGGCCACCGCCGCTACGTCGTCGGTCGGTTTGGGCTCCGTGGCATGGATTCGACTCTCCGTGTTTCTGCTCAGGCCACTACACAGGATTGGAACGGCCAACAAGCCATACGCGAGCAGCGGACGGAGCAACGGGCACGATCGCGGGTCCAGCGCAACTAGGATTGGGGACCTCATGACAACGTCTCCCGCTACAAGGCTTGTTGATAGAGTTGGGAAAACTGGGCTTGGTTGACCGGACGCGGATTGAACTGGCCCGTCCACTGGCTTGTGGCGGCTGAGGCCAATGACGCCAGTTGTTGCGGGGTGATTCCCGCGGCCTGAAGTCGTCCACAGACTCCGCCGGCCGCCACGGTTGCCGATACGAAATCGGCCAGCCTCTCAGCAGCCGACATGGCGCTCGACTCAGGTATCAGGTCGCCGACCGTATGTAACAACTCTTGATACCAGACCTCGGCGACCGACGCATTGAAGCGAATCACATGAGGAAGCATGATGCCTATCGCCTCGCCATGAGCCAGATCAAAGCTTGCCGTTAGCGGATTGGCTAGAGCGTGCGTGGCGCCGAGCATTGAGTTTTCGATCGCCAGTCCGGCGAGGCAAGCACCCAGCTGCATGTTGGCGCGAGCCGTCAGATCCTCCGGCGATTTCAGAACGATGTGCAAATGGGTGGCTAGCAGCCGAAATGCCTCGCGGCTGAACATGGTCGAGATCGGATTCCGCCGCGTCGTCACGTGGGATTCAATGGCATGCGACAAGGCATCGATACCGGTCAAGGCCGTGACTCGGTGGGGCTGAGTCACGGTGAGCTGTGGGTCCAGAATGGCCGCACGAAAGGCCGCTTTGGCATCACCGCAGGCCATCTTAACATGGGTTTCCGCATCGGAAATCAAGGCAAACGATTGGGCTTCGCTTCCGGTACCGGCGGTCGTGGGCACGGCAATCATCGGGAGCATGGGGAGGGCCGCCTTGTCAACGCCCCAATAGTCACTCATGCGCCCACCGTTGGTGAGCAAGAAGTTGATCCCCTTGGCGCAGTCCATGGAACTCCCCCCCCCCAGCCCGATCAGCAAATCGGGCGCGAAGTCCCGGGCGACGCGGGTCCCCGCGTCGACGTGCTCGGTGGTTGGGTTCTCATGGACCCCATCGAAGCAGTGTATTTCCAAACCGGCCTGTTGCAGAGAATTCAAGCCCCGAGACGTGTGGCCGGCCGCCACGACGCCCGCATCGCTGACCACGAGTGCCCGTCGACACGCCCATTCACGCGCGAGCGGCCCCAGCTCGTCGATCGCGTCAATCCCCGCGATGAATCGCGTCCGCGACTGATAGTCAAATAGTTGCATCGAATGGCACCGCGCCTACAATTCCGCGCGTTGGTAGGCCCGCGACCGGTACAAGAAGTCGATGATGTTACCTTCGTGAGGCTGCAACCAGTTCAAGCGGTTGGTGGGGATCGGACCGATGTTCAGACGGTCAATGTGCGTTGCATCTTGCAGGTCGCCAATCCAAGTGGCGTCCCGTGTGATCGCTGTGCCAACCAAGGTAGGCCCGATTCGCGACAACATTTCACGCTGCGGACACTCCACCACAGTTGCGAACGGGAACATGTACTCCTTGGCGGCGATCTGGCAATCGGGGGACGTGCAGTGCACGATCATGGGGCGCAAATAGGCGCAACGCTCATGCGTCTCCAGGCGTGGCCCGAACTTGGCCGTCGCGTCGGTGACTCCCGACTGCTTCAGATCCACCTCAATCATGCTCCAGACCGCCTGGGCCACACCGGGAACTGTGAAGGCCGCCAATCCGGCTTCGGGATGCTCAGGGGGGAGTACCTCGACCGGGCCCAAACGCTCGGCCAGCGCGGCCGCAATCTCACGCGTGTGTCGCGAGGCCCAGATGCCCGAGCAATTGATGCAACTTCGCCCACTATTGATGAACACACTCTCGGCCATCAAATCCAGATACTTGGGCCAATCATCCACCACGTCATCCCCCAAGAGGATTTTGGAGAAGCCGGGGCCATGCGCCTGCACCCGCGGATTCCCCTTGTACTGTTCGACCGTGGCAGTGCCGCCAAAAATCATGCTGCGCTCGCACGACTGCAACACGGCGGCTCCAGCATCGGGTCCGCCCGGATAAATGGCTATCGCTTCGGCCGGGATGCCAGCCGTCACAAATGCCGACGCCATGCGATAGGGGGTCCACGGTTCCTGAGGCCCCGGTTTAAGGACCAGCCCCAATTGCAGGGGGATCACAGGCAACCACAGAGTATGTACACCTGGTGAATTCGAGGGGAGCACGGCGCCCAGCGCGGCAGCCTGCGCCTGATAACTGACAATCACCCCGCGCCCTTCCTCGCCGTAGCCCTGTGAGAAGATCGACAACGGCAATC
>SXHS01000030.1 GCA_005773145.1 Planctomycetaceae bacterium
CGACCTGGCGGTTGAATCTTCCGGCTGGCAGTGGGAGTAAAGGACAGTTCACCGCGAAGGCGCCAAGAACGCCAAGGAAAATGCTTGCCAAACGAATTTCTTCGCGTTCTCCGCGACTTGGCGGTTGAATCTTCTGGCTGGCAGTGGGAGTGAAGGACAGTTCACCGCGAAGACGCCAAGAACGCCAAGGAAAATGCTTGCCAAACGAATTTCTTCGCGTTCTCCGCGACTTGGCGGTTGAATCTTCCGGGCTGGCAGTGGGAGTAAAGGCCAGTTCACCGCGAAGACGCCAAGAACGCCAAGGCTCCGAGTGGGGACGGCCAACACCAGAAACGGGCCGGAAGTTCCTACCCAGCCGTTAATGTTTACCGGTGAATCCTTTCGGGAGTGCCGTAGGTAACGGTTAACCTCAAGGCACCGAATCGGTCCTGTCGATCATGCCTCTGGAAGTAGAAACTCGCATGGGCGCGGCTGCGAAGACTTTTCTGGAGGTGTGCTATGCGTGGGACGACGGCTACGGCGGTCGGTACCTCATGGCAACTGCCGATTGCCATAGCCATCGCGATGCTCGCGAGCGGTTGTGGGCTGCGTAAGTGGGCTGATCGTGGCTTCAAAGTCGGCCCGGACTATTGCCGTCCCGCAGCACCGGTCGCTTCGGAGTGGATCGACTACCGCGAGGGGGCGATCAAGAGCGAACCGGCGGACTTAAGTGCCTGGTGGACGACGCTCAATGACCCTGTCCTGGATTCCTTGATTGCGAACGCCTATCAGCAAAACCTAACGCTGCGAGTCGCAGGCGCGAGGATTCTGCAAGCGCAAGCGGCCCGTGGCATTGCGGTGGGCAACATGTTCCCACAGGTTCAACAGGCAACGGGTGATTTTGCCGCTGTGCAGGTCAGTCGCAAGACGGCCTTCGTACCCCCACAGATTTGGTTTCGGGAGTGGAGCGAGGGGCTGACGGCCTCTTGGGAACTGGATTTTTGGGGCCGGTTTCGTCGGGCCGTGGAGGTTGCGGATGCTGAACTCGATGCCAGCATCGAGGAATACGATGACGTTCTCGTCGTGCTGCTGGCGGACGTTTCCACCAGTTATGTGCAGATGCGGATCTTTCAAGAGCGACTCGCCTACGCGCGTCAAAACGTGACCGTCCAGGAAGGTATTTTGCGGATTGCCGAAGATCGCTTTCGCAATGGCGCGACGACGGAACGAGATGTCTTGCAAGCGCAACAGGTTCTGGAGCAGACACGCGCCAGTATCGCCGAACTGGAAATCGGGCTGCGTCAGGCCAACAACCTGCTGTGTATTTTGTTGGGCGTGCCCGCGCGAGATCTAACCCGGGAGCTCCCGAAACAACCCGTACCTCAAGTACCACCCGAATTGGCGGTGGGCATTCCTGCCGACCTGATACGACGCCGTCCGGACGTTCGACGTGCCGAGCGAGACGTGGCCGCGCAGAGTGCCCGCATCGGCATTGCCACTGCGGAATTTTACCCACAGATCAGCCTCAACGGAGTGATTCAAGTCAGCGCGGAGGACTTTGGCGACTTGTTTGATACTCCCGAGAGCGTGTTCGGATCGGTCGGTCCATCCGTACGCTGGAATATTCTCAACTATGGCCGGTTGTTAAACAACGTTCGAGGTCAAGATGCCCGCTTTGAGGAATTGGTCTACCGCTACCAGAACCAAGTATTGAATGCTGGTCGAGAGGTGGAAGATGCAATCGTCGGTTACTTAAGGTCACAACAGCAAGCGCGCCACCTGGCGGCCAGCGTGGCGGCTGCGGCTCGATCCGTACAGATTGCCGACGAGCAATACCGCCAGGGGGCCATCGATTTCACGAGCGTCTATCTATTGGAATCCATCTTGGCCAGCCAACAGGACCAGCTGGCCTTCGCTCGCGGAAATGTGCCACTCAACCTGATCAAGGTCTATCGCGCACTCGGCGGTGGCTGGGAAATGCGATTGTCGCCCCCCTCGGCGGCCGTGCCGATCCCCCCGGAAGCCCCGGCACAACCTGAAAAATTGCCCGCGACACCCGATGTCAACGAAAACGAAAATGATCGTGCGCCGGTACCCATTCCCGAGCCCAAGGAAGCCTAAATCGATGAGAACCTCTTGGCTGCGGTTAGGGCTGGTGGCTGGACTATCTCTGACGTATCTTGCCCATGATCCATCGATTGGTCTCGGCGCCGACTCGGGACATGCACCGTCCAAGGCCTTTAAGAATCTCGTCGGGGAACACCGTCATCCACTCCGTGGCGTGGCATGCTGCAGCTGCTGGTGCCCGGATGACTATTGTCGCCCTCCCCTCCCTTGCATTCCGTGTCCTGCCCACTGCGTCGGTCCTGACAACTACTGCCGCAAGCCGATGCCGTGCTTAAGCTGTCCGCCGCGTACCGACCGATGCGACGACTACTGTCGCAAACCAATTCCCTGCCTCTCCCCACTCCCTTGCCGTGATTTCCACTCCTGCGGCACCCGGCCGCCTCGTCACGAGTGACGGTCTTTTGCTTCGCCATGGCGGTTGTCCTCTTGCTCTCCTGTCGCGGCCGGTGCTGATGTTTCCGAAAATCGGCGAACCACGACGTAGAATACCGGCGTAAAAAAGACACCGAAAGCCGTCACTCCCAGCATGCCGCTAAATAC
>SXHS01000221.1 GCA_005773145.1 Planctomycetaceae bacterium
AATCTGATCGATCGCGCGGCGGTAGTCGGCGACAATCTCTTGCGGCGATTTACCGGAATCCATGGCATACAACACGTTGTTGGTATCGTTGTTGAAGATGGTGCGCAACTCCCGATTACTTTCCGGAAGCTCCACGGCAAACGTGAAGGAGCCGTCGCCGCATAACCGAAGCCCACTGAACAATACGAGACACAAGGCAATTCGTCGCGAAAAACTCATAGCAAGGTTTCCTTTGATGATAATGTCCGACGTTATTTATTTAGGGTTGCGCAAGTTGTAGACCCACAGGTCATCTTGCTCGCGGAGATAGAGCAAACCGTTGGCGATCACCGGGTGCGGCCAACTCTCTTCGACCGCTCCCGGTATCGTGAATTGCCCTTTGACCTCAAAATCGTCTGATTTCGGTTCGATCAGCGTCATATTGCCGTCTTGGTATCGCAGATACAAACGACCAGCGGCTGCAGCGATGGCGGCTGACCCCTCCCCCGGGCCACGCCGTTTCCATCGCACACGTCCGGTCTGCAATTCCAAACACGTGGGAAAGCCATTATTGTTACCGTGACCACCGTAGATATGGTCCCCCAACAAGACCATGCCGCCGTGGTGGTTCTGAAATTGGCCACTATGCAGCGTGTAGATCGGTTCCGCGCGAAGTTCACGCCCTGAGCCCGCAGCGGAGGTGACATCGGCCAGTGCCGCGGCGGGCACAATTTTTAGGAGAACGCTCCCCGCACTGTAGCCGTTAGCCGAAAAGACCCAATCGTCCCGTACTACCGGAGTCGGGATGCTGACCGTTTCGTTGGAGATATCATTGTAGTTCCACAACAGGCGTCCGTCGCGAGCATCAACGCCAATCAGGCCACGGCCAATCAATTGCACGACCTGATGCACACCGGCCGCATCGCTGAGGACGGGGGATGAAAAGCCCGCGCCGTCGCGCCCCTTCGGACCAAAATCAACCTGCCGTGTTCTCCAGACAACTTCGCCGGTGAACTTGTTCAGGGCCACCATGATCGCATCCGGACCGCCAGGTGTACCAATGACATGATCGCCGTCAATCAGTGGCGATTCGCCATAGCCACGATGCGACATGTGCTGCCCGCCGAAATCCTCGACGTATCGCTTGGACCAGAGAACCTTTCCCGAAGCGGCATCCAGGCAGGCCAGTTTTCCGTCGGGGTCGAGCGCGTAGACACGGTCGCCATCCCAGGTGGGCGTTGCACAGGGTGTGCGCAAGGTCGCGCCGATCGATTGCGACCAAATCGGCTGTCCGTTGGACTCAAGCCATGCGGACACAAACACCGGCACCGGCTCTTCGGGCTTGGGGGCCTTCGGCGCGGCGAGCTGATCGTCGGGGGCGGGTTGGGACTCGCTGCGTGCGTCGAGCCTTTTGCTTGGGCGCAGACCCATCGTATAGACTCGTCCCTGCGCGACCGCGACGGTAGAGTAGCCGCGTCCCATGCCCACCGCATGCCATTGCACGGCGGGGCCGTCGGCGGGCCACTCCTCCAATAATTCCTGCTCATGCGATACCGCATCTCGGCGCGGGCCACGCCACTGTGGCCAGTCGTCGGCAGACGCCGGTGGGGCTGCGAGAACGGACGCGACCACACAACTCAGCACCAACGGGCACCAATCGGGAAATGGCAGCGTCATTATTGAGATTCTTGCAATAAACACGTAATTTACTCTGGGACCCATTCTATCTGGAGTCCGATCGCTTGTCAGCGGAAGCGGTTTCAATCAGTCCCCCGCCAGGGAGCTATTCGGTCAACGCGGCGCCCAGTATAATTTCGGCATGTCAGTCGGGCTGTCCGGGCGCATGGCCCCTGGGTGGCCCAGTTATCGCCGGACACCGTTCAGCGGCAGGAAATTAAGCTTACCAGGAGGGACTTGCGTGGAACCTGCGGATCTCAAGGGTTCGGGACTCGACCTTGCGGATTTGGCCGAGCGCAAACAGGCGATGCGTCGGACGGCGTACGATGCGCGTAACGCACAGGAAGAGAAGGACCGCATCAGTGCGCTCGCGGTTCATCGGTTGCTCGAGTTGCCCGATTATCAGCGGGCTCGCACCGTGATGTGGTACATCGATTGCCGCTCGGAATTGCGAACTCGGCAGGCCTTGACCGGCCTCCTGACCGGTGGCCAGACCATTGTGGTTCCCTATTGCACGGTGGACGAGCAGGGACAAAACAAACTTGGGTTGTGGCGATTGGAGCAGTTCGAGGACTTGGTGTTGGGCAAGTGGAAAATTCTGGAGCCCC
The DNA here is from genome assembly GCA_005773145.1 of Planctomycetaceae bacterium. Lineage (GTDB taxonomy): Bacteria > Planctomycetota > Planctomycetia > Pirellulales > Pirellulaceae > SXHS01. The sequence goes on from SXHS01000221.1 coordinate 2,265, forward strand.
CCCAAGATCGCTGGCTCGAGCCCGACCGGGTCGTGCGTCCTGAGGAGTTGGATGCTGTCGTCGTCCCCGGCGTCGGGTTCAGTCGAACTGGAGCCCGCATGGGCAACGGCCAAGGCTACTACGATCGACTTCTCGATCAGGTTCGTCGCGATTGTTGCTTGTTGGCGCTCTGCTACGAGAGCCAGTTGTTTGAGAATTTGCTGGTTGGTCCACACGATGTATTCATGGATTGGGTCGTTACCGAACAAGCCGCCTATCGCGGACGGAGCCGCGGGTGATATGGTCGGATCTCGATTGGGCCCGCAACAGGGAGGCACTCCGATGACGGCCATGGTGGAAGATACGTACGCCGAGGCTTTTCGCAGCATCTATGTGGAGTTCCTGATTACCGCGCGTGATCGCCGTTGGGTTGAGCATGCCGTTCATGCCGCAACCGGCAACGGCTGCAGCACGATCATGTGCGACTGCGAGGCGGGACTGGATCGCTATGTTGGACCCGGCGGGGATGACTCGTACACAACGCCCGACGGCCGCCCTGGGGCCATCATCCAATTGCATATGCCTCGTTTTCGACGCGACCGAGTGCCGGCTTTGGAAAAAGCCGCGCTGACGCGAATCAGTCAGAACGTTTTGACCTGTCCCACGGCGAGCTGTTTCAATTTGGTCGAGTCCGATACGTACTTCCGCATGGGACGAAAGGTGGCCTACTTCGGCGACGGCTTTCAAAAGCGGGTCGAGCGCTACGGACGTCGCATGTGGTGGATTCCCACTCTGGGGGGCGAGTTCGTGTTGGACCGTCGGCTTGGCTACGCGGAAGGCCTGATGGGGGGCAATTTGTGGTTCTTTGGCCGCGATACGGATGCGGCCCTCGCAGCGGCGGAACTTGGGGTCGCAGCCGTGCGTCAATCTCCGGGAGTCATCACGACGTTTCCGGGGGGCATTGCTGGCAGCGGATCAAAAGCCGGCAGCCGCTACAAGTTCAGCATCGCCAGCACCTACGAGAAGTATTGTCCGCTGTTGCGGGATGACCCGCGTGCCGAATCCGCTCTGCCCGAAGGTGTTGGCTCCGTCATGGAAATCATCATGAACGGTCATAACCTCGAATCGCTGCAACAAGCCATGCACGCGGCCATCGATGCGTCCCGCGAGACACCCGGACTGTTGCGGATCTCGGCGGGAAATTATGGTGGTCGATTGGGCAAGAGTTTTATCTACCTGCTGCCACGCGATCCATCGGCCCTCGCAGTCGGCGAGTCCGCTCGCTCGGTAACTTAGCAGGTGCGCGAGTAAGGATGGATTGGTGAGACAGGCACTCGGTTCACTCGCTTGCGCTTCGTGCTTGTATTGACCTGCTTCCTACGCACAAGTCCGACTTTGGCGCGAAAATTCATTTCCTGGACACAGGTCTGCCAAACACCTCGGGCAGATGGTTGCGTTGTTCTCGCGCGAAGTCGCGTTATTCCCGATTGCGGTATCTACTGGCAATTAACCCCCTCCCCAACCCTCCCCGCAAGCGGGAGGGAGCCAGACTGGGTACAGAGATGCCTGGCTAGTGAATTTCTGACTACAGAATGCTGTAACGCTTGGGACTGGTTGCCTTATACTATACAGACGAACCCTTCCTGATATTTAAAAACATCGTACCGAATTTCAACATCACCACATCGGATTTGGCTCCCTCCCCCTTTCGGGGAGGGTTGGGGAGGGGGTTGGGCAACGACGAGTCAATCGTTGGTTCCAGCGTTTAGGCGATGACGCTCTATTCCGCTGGCGGAAAGATCTCAAACCATCGTCCCGAATGGACCACGGACGACCAATCCAGATGGTGACGATTAAGCCAACCGCGTCCCCGATAACTTGGCGCACGTCCATCGGTGGAGCGGTCAGTCTGA
>SXHS01000222.1 GCA_005773145.1 Planctomycetaceae bacterium
GCCCACAGAAATCATATCCTGAATGTGCACGCGATCTTTCAATCGGTGACTCGTCAGTTTCATACGAACGAGTTCCGGAAGTGTCAATGTCCGCATGGAATTGATCCACTCGAATTGTTCAATGCTTGGTGCCGCTTCAGACTACTCGGCGTGAACCTTTTCACCTGCGAAGACGATAGGGACCGCGTCGCGAGGCGTGCCAGTTGTTCCGTCCAAGAACATTGTCACACCAGTTTCTTCAGCGCCGCCATGGCCTGTGGATAGTCGGGCTCGCTGGTTACTTCCTTAACCACCTCGGCGTGGACCACTTTGCCGTCTTTGTCCAGCACGAACGTGCCGCGGGCTAGAATCTTGAGTTCCTCGATCAACATGCCCCAATGGTTACCAAAACTGCGGTCTTGGTAGTCACTGGCGCTCTTGATGTTTTGGATATTCTCAGCGCCGCAAAAACGGTTCTGGGCAAAGGGCAAGTCCAGGCTAATGGTCAGCGCGTTGATGCGATCGCCCAGAGCACCGAGTTCCTCATTAAAACGTTTGGTCTGTGTTTGACAGACGGGCGTATCCAGCGATGGGACCACGCTGAGAATGGTCGGCTTGCCACGCAAGTCGGCCGGCTTGATGGTCTTCATGGCACCCGCCTCGAAGCGATGCAGCGTGAAGTCCGGGGCGGCCTGGCCAACTTGAACCGCTTGGCCCGCCAGAGTCATGGGATTGCCTTTGAAGGTAACGGCGCCAGTGCGTGACATGAAATATCCTTTCGTATGATTTGATTATCAGCGTTACAGCTACGCAGTCGGCTGGCAGTATCCTGCCAAAACCGGTACCAAGCAAGGGGGTACGAGTGCTACGTCAAGACTCGGACGGGCCGCTGGCGGGCCAGGTGCCGGCACCACATTTGGATTATGAGAGTGCCTGCACCACGTTTGGATTGTGACAAAGCACTATGGGAAATCGGCCTCGTTCACCCGGATGGCCAATACGGGCAGACTTTTGCGGGGAAAACGCGAAAAGATCCAGAGTTCGCCCGGCTTGTGTTCCCAAATGTACGGGTATGCCAAGCCGCCACCGTCCTCATAGGCGACCACCTGCGGCGACGTCCAGGTCATGCCATCGTCCGACGAGAAGGCCAGCGACAATTCCTCGCGATGCCAGGAGGCCAATTCGGCCGATGTCGAGGCGTTCTTGCGGGTCTTGGGCCAAGCTCCCTTGTGCTGGGAGTGGAGCCGATTCCAAGTCAGGGCCAAGCGGCCACTCGACAGCCGTGTCAGCCAGCCCGGGGCGCTACTGGCGTCAATTCCACTCGGCTCCAAGATTCTCCATGAGCTACCCGCGTCACTGGAAATGGCCCGCCAGAACTGGTCGTGGTTGGTGCGAATCAACATCAACAGGCGGCCATCCTTCAGCTCCACCAACATGGGCTCCAACGCTCCGTCGTGATGGCCTCGTCCTCCCATATCGATGAAATTACTGATCTGCCAGGTCTTGCCACCGTCGTCGGAGTACACCGAACCGACCAGAAAACGTTTGAGTTCAAAATCCAAGTGCTCGAAGGTCGCCACCACCCGGCCACCGCGAGTTTGGATGAGCCCCATGAAGTCGGCGTTATAGCCGGGTAGGATCTGTTGATTGTCGCTCCACGTCAGGCCGCCATCGCTGCTGCGCATGCCCCACATTTCAAGTTTGCAGGTGGGACGCGGTTCATTCTTCTCATCGTCCCACTCGAATTTGTACCCATCAAAGTTCAAATAGACGACGACCAGGGAACCATCGGGGAGGCGAATGAAATGGCCCACATGCCCCACGTGCTCCAGTTGAATGCCTGCTTCGATTTCCGGTCCGCGCGCGGCCCAAGTCCGCCCATCATCGGCACTGGTCCAGAGTTGTTTTTTCTCGAAATAGAGCAGCGATCCGTCACCGTCGCGCGCGAAAGGCCCGTCCTTGGTGCAATCCAAGAGCGAACAACGCGGGTCGACCCAACGCGGAGGAGGCGACGCTGGTTCGTCGGCCGTACAGGTTGCGCTGAACCACAGCGAAGCCAGCCCATGGATTAGAATCGCAGCCCAAACGCATCGACGCATCGAGGGACTCCCTACACTCAAGGCCCTTATTACCGTTTCCCGAACAGCAGGACGAGTCTAGTCGTCCAGGCATGCTCGGTCAACAGGCGGAGTGCCGTGCCAGGGAATCGCGTCGATCAAGAAATGGTGCTGGTAAACGTGTTGTGACTATCAAACCAAGAGACTTCCAGTTCGTTGGCGATGTCTTCCACACCATCAATCCGGCGAATCACCTCCTGGGCGATCTGCTTCTGAAAGTAGGTGCCGACGACTCCCTTCAATGTGACGCGGCCGTCGTGGACCAGGCACTGCACGTCGTGCTGGATGCCCAGGTGAGGACTTGCCTTAATCGCTGCTGACAAGCGGTCTTCAAACGATGTGGAAATGGGGTGTTCGTCGATCACCATCGGGTCTCCCTGCATGGGGTGGGTTGCTAGCGGGGCAGGTTGGGGCGGGCGACTCGCACGGCTGGCCCTATTGGCCACCGTGGCCTCTGACGGTATCTATCGGCAGCCGCATCACAATGGCTGGAGTTTTCCCGTGGGCGAAAATGACGGAGTTGCGAAAAATGGCCCGATTGACGCGATTGTAGCGGTCGGGTTGGCGGGAAAGGCTTTTTTGGCTTTTGGAATGTGGCCCCCCAGCCCGGAGATAGCATGGGAGCTGAGCTGGTAGGCTTTCAGAGGACACAGGCTGGAAGCCTATGCCACATGGGGCTCAGGCCTGGAGCCATGGGGCGAGTTGGCCGAAGGGGGGGAGTACGATGACGTGTCCGCTGTGAATATGCGGATGCCGCAGGACCTCCTCCAGTGCGGCGGCAGTCGGACGACTGTCGAGATTGAGCACACCGACCGCACCACTTCCTGCGGGGCCGGCTCGGCCGACCGTCATTTGCGCAATGTTCACCTTGTGAGCACCAAAGATCGTACCCACGGCCCCGATGATGCCGGGAACGTCGTCGTGTGTGAAGATGAACAACACGCCGTCCAGGTACGCCTCGAGACGGTAGTCCTGCAGACGAATCAGGCGGGGCATGTCCTGGCCGAACAGCGTCGCGCCTGCCACGTATCGAGCTCGGTCAGATTTTACCTCAACCGTCAAGGAGGAACTGAACGTGGACTTCTCTGGGCTCGAGTCGACCGAAATCTCGATGCCCCGTTCCTGCATCAACAACTGGGCGTTCACAATGTTGACGTCCGCCGCCATCGCCTGCTGCAAGAAACCTGCGGCGAATGCGGAGGTAATCAAATGCGTATCGCGCGATGTGACTTCGCCACGATATGAGATGTGGCAACCGATCGTATTGCCCGAATGCCATTGGGCAAGCAGTAGCCCTAAACGGTGCGCCGCGTCTAGATAACCGCGCAGCGCCTGCAGGGTTTGGGGGTCCACGGCCGACATATTGACCGCGTGGCGAATCTCGCCGGTTCTCAGGAAATTTACCAAGAGCCCAACGGCTTCGACGGCGACCTGTGTTTGGGCCTCTTCGGTGCTCGCTCCCAAATGGGGCGTGCAGAGCACGCCGAGTTTGCCGAACAAGGGACTCTGCGTGCACGGTTCAGTTTCGAACACGTCGAGCGCGACGCCGGCCACTTGGCCCTTTTCCAGTCCTTCCAGCAAGGCGACCTCGTCGTAGATGCCGCCCCGCGCACAGTTGATCAGGCGCACACCAGGCCGCATCACAGCCAATTGAGGCCCGCTGATCAAATGCCGCGTTTCGTCCGTGAGTGGAGTGTGCACGGTCAGGTAGTCCACATCGGGTAACATCTGATCGACCTTGGACACCAGTCGAATGCCCAGATCACTGGCCCGTTCCGGCGACAGGAACGGATCGAAACCGACCACCCGCATGCCGAACGCCTGTGCCCGTTTGGCGACCTCTTGGCCGATCCGCCCCAGGCCGACGATCCCCAGGGTCTTATCGGCGAGCTGTGTTCCCATGTACGCATTGCGTTCCCACCGGCCTTCCTGCAGGCTTTGGTAGGCCGGAGCAATATTGCGCGACAGGGCGAGCAGCAGGGCAAATGTATGTTCGGCCGTGCTCAGCGTGTTACCCGCCGGCGTATTCATCACCACGATTCCCTGGCGAGTCGCCGCCGATTTGTCGATGTTGTCCGTTCCGACGCCGGCGCGAACGATGGCTCGCAAACGGCGATTTCCCTGCAACGCGGCCGCGTCCAACTTGACGCCGCTGCGGCAGATCGCCCCTTCGTATTCGGTGAGCGCCTCGCGCAGCTCGGCCCCTTTCAGCCCCGTGCGGACGTCAAAGTCGATGCCGGCTGCGGCCAATTGATCGAGCCCTTCGCGGGCCAATGTGTCGAGAACAATGATGCGTGGCATCGGCAATTTCTACGAACGTTGGTTTTGGAGGAACTCGCACATGAAGTCGCGTAGACGTTCGACGCTTGCGACTGGCATGGCATTGTAGATCGATGCCCGTATCCCGCCGACACTCCGGTGCCCCGCCAGATTGACCAACTCCTGCTGTTCGGCCAGCTTGAGGAATTGCGACTGAAGTTCATCATTAGGGAGTCGAAACGTCACGTTCATCATCGAGCGACTCGCAGGCTGTGCGTGCCCACTATAGAATCCGTTGCTTTCGTCGATGGTTCGGTACAGCAGGTCTGCCTTGCGACGATTCTGTTGGTGCATGGCTTCCAGGCCGCCGATCTCGTCCAGGAGCCATCCCGCCACCAGATTGACGAGATAAATGGCAAACGTCGGCGGCGTGTTGAAAAGCGAATCTTCCTTGGCGTGAGCGCGGTAGTTCAAATAGCCTGGCAAGTCCTTGCGACTGCGGTCCAGGAGATCATCGCGTACGATGACAATCGTCACACCAGCCGGGCCGGCATTTTTTTGAGCGCACGCGTAGATCAGCCCGTAACGAGCAATCGGCACCGGTCGACAGAGAAAATCCGACGAGGCATCGCAGACCAGTGGCACCTCGCCCGTTACTGGTTCTCGGGCGAACTGAACCCCCTCAATGGTCTCGTTGGATGTGACGTAGACATATGCGGCTTGTGGATCTACTTGCCACTCCGCGTCGTCTGGAAACCGGTTGTAGCCGCTGCTCTTGCCATCCCAAGCGACTCGAATCGATCCCTCGCGCACTGCTTCCTCGTGGGCCTTCAGGCCCCATGAACCGGTTAGCACGTAGTCGGCGGAGCGATTCGTGCCGCGCAACAAATTCATCGGGATCATCGAGAACTGGAGCCGTGAACCGCCTTGCAAAAAAAGAATCTGATAGTTCTCGGGGATATGCAACAACCGACGCAGGCGATCCTTGGTCGACTGTAGGATTTCAGTGAACGCGGGGCCACGATGCGTGATTTCGAGCACCGACATACCGACCCCCGGAAGCGCCAGCAAGTCGCGTTGTACCTGCATCAAGACCGACTCGGGCAATACGGCGGGGCCGGGTGAGAAATTGTGGACGCGGTGGGTCATGGCGAGTTCGATGCGGACTTTGAAGGACTTCTAGACTTCTAAAATTGAAACCACGGCGAGGCACGGTCGGCTTAGCGGTTCGGTCCCGATTCTAGGCCACCCCTTCGTTGGTGAAAAGGTGCCCCGACCGGCCGCTTGAACGAGGGGGCATGATACTGATAGGCTGAGCCACGTGTCTCCGCTGGGGATGCCCTTCGGACCATCGCCTGGAGGTCTTACGGGGCCCGTTGCGCGTGGGGCTGTGGACGGCCTGCCCCAGATCCCGTTGAGCACGCAGGCCGACCGTTTCCCGGGCCTTGCCCTGGACCACCATCATTTTCGACTCCATCTATAGGTAAGAACAATGGCCATAACCTCCGCAACGCTCGAGAAATTGAAAAAGTACGACTCGCCGACCATCTGTAACGTGATCGAATTGTTCGACGTGCGGTCTCGTAGTCAGGGCTACATGGATCACCGTATTCGGTCTAATTATCCGACGTTCCCCCCTATGGTTGGCTTTGCCTCGACGGCCTCGTTTCGCTCGAGTTTCGAACCGCCGCGCGCCGATGCCTACGGGAGCATCACGGAACAACTCAAACATATGCAGACTCTGCCGGGGCCAGCCGTCATGGTCTTTCAAGATCTTGACGATCTGGCGGTCGGCGCGACGTTTGGCGAAGTCATGTGCTCCACCTACAAGGGGTTTGGATCGGCCGGTCTGATCACCTCCGGCGGCGGACGAGACCTGGAACAAGTTCGGGCCCTGCAATACCCCGTGTTCACGGCGAGCACCATCGTCTCACATGCCTTCTGTCACATCTTGCATGTTGGTCAACCCGTCTGCGTGGGGGGACTACCCGTGTTTAGCGGTGACCTCCTACACGGCGATGCCAACGGCGTCACTAATATCCCACTGGATATCGCCACGGAAGTCGCCGACATCTGCGAGCCTTTCGTGCAGGCCGAGGAAATCATCATGGCCTACGTCAAAGAACCGGGTCAGAAATCGCCCGATGAATTTGCTCGCCGACAGGCCGAGTGCAAGAACGCCATGGCCGAGCTGCGGAAGCGCGTGTCCCGCAAACGCTAGTGCTAGGTTCAAAACAAGCCGTGTGGCAGATGTCCCGCCTGCGGTCGGCGAATCAGCGACTGAGACCACCGGGCGTGTTGACCATCTGCGTACCCGGTGTTGCTGGGACGGTGCTGATCGTTCGCTGCAACGTGGCGATCCGATCGGCCACGCCCGGTTGGTTGCGGTTCAGATTGTAGGCCTGCTGATAATTCGAGAGCGCTTGGGCCATCTGCCCTTCGCGTTCGCGCAGGCGGCCCATAGCCGTCCAGGCACGCGGGTTGCGCGGGTCCAGATTCAACGCCTCCGTCAGTTGCTGACCGGCCGAAGATGTGTCGCCGAACTCTTCGTAGAGACGCGCCAGTTCAATCCGCGCGTCCGAACCCCGTCCGGTGCGCGTGGACCAACGCTGGAGCAGGGTAAAGGCGCTTTCCGCGCGGTCGGTTTGGACCAGCAAGACGGCCAAACCACGATGACAATCGACATGATCCGGCTGCAAATCAAGGCACTGGTGATACAGTTCCTCGGCCTGTTGCAAAGTATTCTTGTCCATTTGTCGACGCCCCAGATCATGGTACGTCGCAGCCAAGTTGTAATAGGCATCCGCGTTACGCGGATCAGAATTCAATGCCTTGCGAAAGTTGTCAACCGCGACCTGATGCTGACCAAGCTGATAACTGCGTGTCCCCGCCGAGTTGAAATTATTGGCGGAGAGACTGCAACCGGCCGCGCATAGGCACGCCAGAATGCATGCCCGTTTTGCCGAGGCAGCGTCAAATCGAACGCGATGGGCCGATGTTGTTGATCGCACGGCGTTCCTGACTCACACAGCGTCCCTGCACCTGGTACCTCCCCCGGAGGCGACCCTCCCTACAGTCGCGTACGCGACCCACCACACCGTCGGGAGGAAGGCGGAGCATATCCATTGGGCCATCACGCTGCAAGGTGAATCTGGGTGCCGTGCTAGCAAGCAGTGGGCCACGTAGCCAAAGCCCGTACTATGCGAATTGCCCTAGGATACCTGGCCCACTTGTGCTAGCAATAGGCATCTTTCCAGCGATTAAGTCACCGGGTTGCGAGTAGAGGCGGAGTTGAGGAATGCATTGGGAGGCTTGGTTTACCCTGGCGGTCGTCGTCGGCGTTCTGGTCTCACTTGTGCGTGAATCGCTGCCGACGGACATCGTCATGATCGGCGCGCTCATCCTTCTGGTGGTCGTCGGCGAAGCCAGCGGTACCAAGTTATTGCCGCAAATCGACGTGGCCGTGGCCGGCATGGGGAACACGGGACTCATTACGGTCGGAGTGCTATTCGTCGTGGTAACGGGTCTCGTGCAGACTGGCGCGATGGAACTCGTGGCCGGACCGGTCATCGGTCAGCCGAAGACGGCCGGTTCGGCCTTGTTGCGATTGCTGACCCCCGTTACGTTGCTGAGCGCGTTTCTCAATAACACGCCGGTCGTCGCCATGTTCATGCCGGTCGTTGAGGATATCTGCAAACGCTCCCGGATCAGCCCGTCTCGCCTCTATATGCCCATGGCGTACGCGGCCACGTTCGGCGGTGTTTGCACGCTGATCGGCACCAGCACCAACCTGATCGTGCAGGGGCTACTGGAAGAAAATGGCATACCGGGCATGAAGATGTTTGACATCGCCTGGATCGGTGTCCCCTGCGCGATAGCCGGAGTCGCATACTTTGCGGTTCTTGGACATTGGTTGCTTCCCGATCGCCGTCCGGCGATCACCACGCAAGATGACCCGCGCGAGTACACCGTCGAGATAATGGTTCTCCCCGATGGGCCAATGGTGGGCAAGACGATCGAGGAAGCCGGGCTGCGCCACTTGCCCGGCCTGTTCCTCGCGCGGATCGACCGTGATGGTGAAGAGATTGCACCCGTGGTGCCGCGCGAGCGACTTCAGGGCAATGACCAACTCGTTTTTGTCGGCGTGCTCGACTCAGTCGTAGACCTGCAAAGAGTTCGCGGCCTCGCTCGAGCGCCCGAATCCGCTCATCAGATCAACACACCTGCCACCAAGCGGCGATTGATCGAAGCCGTTGTCTCGAATCGCTGCCCGCTGATCGGCACCAGCATCCGCGCGGGCGAGTTTCGCTCCTACTACAACGCGGCCGTGGTTGCTGTGGCCCGCGGCGGCGTCCGTGTGCAGGGTAAAATTGGCGACATTGTCCTTGAGCCGGGCGACACGCTGCTGATGGAAACCGATGAGGATTTCCTGCTACGCCAACGTAATTCGAGCCACTTCTTCCTGGTGAGCGGCGTCGAAAACTCGCATCCGGTCCGCCGCGACCGGGCCTGGGTCGCGCTGGCCCTGTTGGTCGCCATGATTGTCGTCTCCGCTTGGGGTTGGATCGATCTGCTCACGGCCGCATTCCTCGTCGCGGGCTTAATGGTTGTCCTCGGTTGCTGTTCGGTGAACCAGGCGCGACAGAGCGTCGACTGGTCTCTGTTGGTCGTAATCGCCGCGTCGCTGGGCATCGGCAAGGCCATTGACATGAGCGGACTTGCAGATGTCGTGGCCACGAAAATCGTCGGCTGCGCGGGCGGGCATCCCTGGCTAGTTCTCGCGGCGGTCTACCTTGTGACGATGATCTTTACCGAGCTGATCACCAACAACGCAGCCGCCGTGCTGGTACTTCCCATCGCCCTCTCTTCAGCCAAATCGCTCGACGTCAACTACCTACCCTTCGTCATCGCCGTCGCTGTTGGCGCATCGGCGGGCTTCGCCACGCCCTTCGGCTACCAGACAAATCTGATGGTCTACGGCCCCGGCGGCTATCGGTTCACCGACTACTTGCGAGTCGGTATTCCGCTCGATCTGTTATTCATGGCGATCACCGTCGCACTGGCGCCAATCGTGTTTCCGTTCCATCCGTAGCGCAGCGTGGGTTGACCCTGACCCGGGGCGCGACCTAAGATGTCTGCCGATCCGGCTCGTCGTAGCGTCGGGCTAGCAGCTTCCTCAGTCGATGTAGTTCCATGAATGAATTGGTGCACGCCTTCCTGCATGTGGATCAGCAACTTGCCGAGTTGACGGCGAGCTACGGGGGCTGGATCTATGCAGTGCTTTTTATCATTGTGTTCTGTGAAACCGGCCTGGTGGTAACTCCCTTCTTGCCGGGTGACTCGCTCCTGTTCGCTGCGGGGACGCTGGCTGCGGTCGGGTCACTCGACGTGTGGGTGCTGGCGGCACTTCTGATCACCGCCGCGATCCTGGGCGACACGGCCAACTATCATATCGGCAAGTACCTGGGGCCTCAGGTGCTGCGCCGCGAGAAATCCCGCTGGCTCAACCCGCAACACTTGGCTCGAACCCATCGTTTTTTCGAAAAATATGGACCGCGCACGATCATCTTGGCCCGGTTCGTGCCGATCGTACGGACCTTCGCTCCCTTCCTGGCGGGCGTGGGAACCATGGCGTATTCGCAATTCATCCTCTACAACGTCCTGGGGGGCGTCATCTGGGTGGTTGCGTTTCTGGGAGCCGGCTATTGGTTCGGCAACGTGCCAGTGGTGCGGGAGCACTTCACGCTGGTCGTCCTGGCGATTATCGTGATCTCCGTCCTGCCGCTACTCGTGGAGTTCATCCGCGCCCGCGCGCAGACCAAGCCGCGCCAGGAAGTCGACTGAATGCGCCTTGGCACATCCGGTCGGCACGAGAAAGTTGCCTGTGCCACGGTTTTCTTACTGGCCAGACGCCAAGGCCGATTCCAGCGATTCGAGGGTTGTGTTCACGGATGCCGTCACGCAGGTCTGCTTTTCGTAGCCCAGATTGCGGATCACCTCCAACACCTCACTGCAGGTGGGGAACATCCGGCCACTCGACCGCTTGTATGCGTCCATGGCGTGCATGAACTCGATCTCCTCCGGCGTGTACTCGCGCTCGCAGGTGGTCGGGTCGATCTGACGCCGGCGCGGTACCTTGACCCGACGCTCAGCCTTGGGTAGCTCGGCGTGGGCCGGGCTACTGGCGCTTCCCCGTCGGTCGGTCCGAGCACGCCGATCCAGCGTGATTTGAGCATCCAACTTTTTCGCGACCTTGGCTGGGATCTTGGATTTCGGTGTCTTGGCCACTCTCGGATCTCCTGTGGGCGGGGCGGATGGGGTGGGCGATCTTGCTGGACCGACGGGCTGTTTGGCCGGTAGACTCACCGCAAACGTTGCCATCGATCAGGACAGGAGAGAGATCGGCTAGAAGGCTTGGCAAGACTTAGCGGCTAGGGAAAATGTTAGGTCCTGAGAGAGATAACGATTTGCGCGGCTTCCAACACATGGGCAAAGTCGGTCGCTCGCCGGGGTTGTGCTGTCTGTGTGGATTGGACCACACAAGTCTGCCTCGGGGCCCCAAGGGCAACGCCGTGACGGATTTATTACCGGGAAAAAAATGGGGTTTCTCTCGCTCCTAGTGTCCGCCCTTATCGTAGCGCGCACTTTTGGTTCCGCGGTCCGGGTGCGGCTTCCACGGGCGGGTGATCCAATTCGATTGAACTGTCAACGACGCACCGATATTGACTCAGAGGGGCAAAGCCCGCTGTTTGCCTAGCCCAGTCCATCGGACTGGGTGAGGGCGATTCCCGTCGTAACCCGAAGCGTTAGCGAGGGCCGTTCGCGAGGAAATGGAGGATGCTCGCGTCATTCATCACCCGGCTTGGGCGACCGACGTGGCGAATATCGCTCGCTGACGCTTCGGGTTACAGGTTGATTTCCTCGAGAAAATGGCGGATCCCTGCAAGCCGTGCGCAGCTGCACAACTCGGGCACCTGGGCACGGGCGGGCACGCCGCCC